>JAICRQ010000242.1 GCA_025966435.1 Anaerolineales bacterium
GCTAGGCCCTGTCTGTGTTTAGCCTTCGGAGGCTAAAGTCCGTCGATAGCAGTGGCAACGACAAGAAGAGCGAATCCGAGCAGTAACAGCCAGAAGCTCATCCCGCCAATGACTGGCAACGCTACGAAATTTCCCAGCAATCCGAGCACACCGAGTAGTACGGCGATCCACCAGGTGACATTCTTTGGGGCGGACAGGTTCATTTTGATTCTCCTTGGGTTGAATTCGTTGAGACAATCTGGCGTTGCGTTTGGTCTTAGCCCATCTCGCGGACTCAGAATTGTCCATCAATTAGAATAACACGCAATGATGCAAAACGGTTCGTATTGAGAGATACATGCCCTCAAAATCACGGCATATATATGTTCACTGTTATAATTCTTATCTGTGCATGGGGATCATATCGGGTCAGGGCGAAAAAGGAGTTGGAGGAAGAATGAATCCAGTATTTACTTTTGTCCTTGGTTTGCTCATCGGCTGGTTAATAGAATGGATGATCGACTACTTTTATTGGCGCAAGCGGTATGCCAATAAAGAAACGTTTAATGCCCCGGAAGCGGCGATCACCGATGAGCCATCGCCAGTTCGTGCAACGGAGCCTGCGCCTGTTATACAAGCGACTCCGGATGATCTCAAGGTCATCAAAGGCATTGGAAAAGTGATTGAACGCAAACTCAACGATGCAGGTATTCATACGTATGAACAACTTGGAAATCTGACTCCTGCAGACCTGCGAAGAATCCTGGGCAGTACCATAGAGCGTCTTGCCAACGAGGAATCGCTGCTACAGCAGGCACGCGATCTTGCACGCAGGAATCGGTGAGATCATGGACCGCGCCAGCGCTCCCAGGCTCGACCTGTTTAAACTGATTGTCAGTTTAATACTCGGGGCTATTCTCCTCCTCATGCTTCTGCGTGGATGCGCGATAAACCCGGCAGTAAACGCGCTACCAGACGCCGTGACCGAAACGCCTGGTATTCTTAATCCAGCCGAGTCTTCTACAGACTCGCCCGAGCTTACAGAAAGGGTATCTCCTCCACCTGCGACGGAGACTCTCAATCCCTCGCCTACACTTCCGCTCGAGACACCAAGTCTCACCGAAGTCGCCAATACAGCGACGTCAACGCTTCTCTCCGGTGAGTCAACCTCCACAGTTGCTCCAGACTTCACATCGACAGTGGAAGCGACGCCCGCTTCAGGCGGGGAGTCTTCCTGTAATACCAGCGTACCCAGCCGCCTGAGTGTTGGGCAGCAGGCGAGAGTAATTCTTAGACTTAATATGCGCAGTGAAGCATCGATCAGTGCGCCTATCGTTCAAACCAACCCTGCCAATACTCAGGTGGAAATTATCGGTGGTCCCGTGTGTACTCCTGTGGGAAATGGCGCTTATCTTTGGTGGCAGATTCGGCTGCCTGATGGCGCCGAAGGATGGTCCGCAGAGTCCCAACTTAACCAGCCAGGCTACTTTCTGGAACCAATTCCATGAAATGAAAGGATGAAGAATTATGAATAAGGGATCAAACTCTGGTAGTGCATCCTCGCGGACTACACTGCGTAAGACCCCCTCCCGGGCTCCGGCACGGGGAACTGATTTGTCTGCATTGTTTAACACAGCTGCCAAAACCCTGGCGGCGAATCGATCGGCTCTGAATCAGGCAGATGCTGAGAATCAGAACCATGGGGATAACATGGTGCAGGCCTTCAAGATGATCTCAAAGGCGATGGCGGCCCAGCGCGGTGCTCCTCCAGCCACTCAACTCCAGTATGCCAGTGAATACCTGGCACAGCATGCAAACAACGGTTCGGCGCATGTGTATTCACAGGGGCTGGCTCAGGCGGCGCAGCAATACCAGGGACAGCAGGCAATCACGCCCGATAACGCATTGTTGCTGATCCAGTCTCTGCTAGGTGGGGGGCAACAGGCTTCTTCTCAGGGTAATGCTGACCTGCTTGGGTCACTGCTCGGAGGGCAACAGGCGCAACAGGCACAAGCGCAGGGGATCGATCTGGCTGCCTTGCTGAGTGCAGGCATGACCTTTATGAGTGCCAAGCAGCAGGGGCAGGATAATGTGCAGGCAGCCCTCACAGCTCTCATGTCATCCGGACCCATGGCACAACGCCCACACCGCGAGCAGTCCGGTCAGCTTGTGGCGAATGCATTGCTACAAGCCATTGCCGGTATGTCGCGGCGAAGGTCATAGGAAGAGTAGAGAAAAGCGCCCACTGGGCGCTTTTTTTTTAAACTTGTTTCCGCAGATGCAGAGGTTCTTAGCCAGGTATGAACGCTCTGGCGAGTTCCATCGCTTCTGACATATCACCCTGGACCTTGGCTTTACCCTGCATGAAAGCCTGCATGGGTTCCAACCTGCCATCAGCCACAGCAAGGACATCATCGGTGTCGGCAGTCACAGTGATTTCAGGTGATGCATGAGTACCTTTTGCCACGTCCACTTGCCCGTTTTTGATCGCCACGTTCCACTGGCCAGCCTGGGAACCGGTCACATTGAGTTGGATGATGGTGTCCGCGCGCTTTGCTTTCTCCCCGGGTAGGGTTTTCGGGATCATTGCAATCAAGCTTTCAATCGTATGTGCCATGCGATGCTCCTATTTTATTAATCTTTGATAAATTTGTAATGCATTTCGGACCTATGCGTACTTGATGTACGTTTCACCGTCATACACCATGGCAGCCCAGCCTTTATCCAGCTTCGCCCACGTGTCTTTTCCGTCAGACCAGGTGGTGTGGATGGTTACTTCGTCGCCGTCGACCAGCCCACCGACGACTTCGGAGGTTGTGTTGTGGTCGGCGCGAATGCGCAGGCTTCTGACGGCAACGATTCCCTTCTTTGCCGCTGCTGCTTCCGCGGCTTTTTCGACTCTGTCGCGGATGGCAGCACCTCTCTCTGCCGCGGCTTTCTGAGCAGCAGCCCTGGTGGCAGCTGCTTTTTCTGCCGCGGCTTTTTCCGCAGCTTCTTTGGCGGCCGCCTCCTTCTCGTCGCGATCTGTCAGGGCATCGATGGCTCTATCGAAGAGACTCTTCTTTTCTTCTTCTTCGCTCATCTTATTCTCCTTTTTTATCCAATTGGGTGAGATTAATATTGTATCACGGCTGAAATAGACTTCACACGTGCCATCCCCTTTGTTACATGATCGGCGGCAGGCAAGCTAAGAATATTGCCATAACGGTACGTTATGAATTAGCTGCTGACATAAGGCATATTTCAATCTTTACAAAACATCTACGAGTATAATTTAAGCATGACAACCACATCTGGCAATTCGATTGTCAGTGCCGCCACGGGCGGTTAGATGTCTATCCCTGGTCAGAGAAGTTTTCTGACCAGATTTTCTTTGGTGGATTTGCATACTCTTTACACGCCTTAGAATGTCAGCCATACCAACTCCCGAAATGTATGCAATGGTAGGAACGCAAGCAAGAGTGGTTGGTTCTCTCAGCCTACTGCTCAAGGGCAAGAACGGATAAAATTATCACTTCACTGCTCTCGAAAGGAATCAACTTCATGAATAACTTGCTCAATCTTGAAACTCCTGCAGAATCGATCGCACAACTCCGCCAGGCAGATTACCAGCTGTCCAATCATGGAATTAACAATTTGCGCCGGGCGTACTGGAACCTGACTACGGAGGCGCTTTATGAAGAAGCCATCTTTCGCAGCGAAGGCGCGACTTCCCTTGGCGGACCTCTTATCGCGCATACTGGTAAATATAAGGGGCGTTCTGCCAATGACAAATTCACAGTGCGCCACTCGGATTCGGAAAATAATATATGGTGGGGGACGCACAACCGCCCGTATGACACCGAGAAGTTCGATGCCCTTTACGAGCGCCTGCTTGGTTACCTGCAGGAACGCGACCTCTTCGTCCAGGATACCTATGCTGGCGCGGACAGCCAGTATCGCCTTCCCGTCCGCTTCGTGACCGAACATGCCTGGCACAGCATGTTCATCCGCAATATGTTCATCCTGCCGCAGTCCCTGGAGGAATATAAGAACTTTGTTCCGGAGTTTACCGTTATCGATGCTCCCAGTTTTAAAGCCGACCCATCCGTGGATAACACTAACACAGAGACATTTATCATCCTGAATTTGGAACGCAAACTCGTGATCATCGGCAACACGGCTTACGCTGGTGAGATGAAGAAATCGATCTTCACCCTGCTGACTTACCTGCTGCCCCTTCAGGGTGTGCTGCCCATGCATTGCTCAGCAAATGTCGATCCGGAAAATGTGAACGATGTAGCACTCTTTTTTGGATTGAGCGGCACTGGCAAGACGACTCTTTCTGCTGACTCCACGCGCCGCCTCATCGGCGATGATGAGCATGGCTGGAGCGACAATGGCGTGTTCAACTTTGAGGGCGGGTGTTATGCCAAAGTAATTGGTCTCTCCGAGGAGGCAGAGCCGGAAATTTACTCGACGACGAAACGATTCGGGACGATCCTCGAGAACGTCCCCTTCGATCCGGTCACCCGTCAGATCGACCTCAACGATAATTCGATTACGGAGAACACGCGTGCCTCGTATCCGTTGGAATTTATCGCCAATGCTGTCCCCGAAAAAAGATCCGGACACCCGAAAAATATTATCCTGTTGACTTGCGATGCAAACGGCGTTATGCCGCCGATCGCGCGCTTGAGCTCAAACCAGGCGTTGTACCAGTTCATTTCCGGCTACACTGCCAAGGTGGGTGGGACGGAGGTGGGATTGGGCAAGGAACCAGCCATTACCTTCTCGGCTTGTTTCGGCGGTCCATTCATGATGCATCATCCCTACAAATACGCGGAACTGCTCAAACGAAAGATCGAGCGGCATGGAGCGCAGTGCTGGCTGGTTAACACTGGCTGGGTTGGGGGACCCTATGGGGTAGGCAAGCGCATTTCCATCCGTTACACTCGCGCTCTATTGAACGCCGCGCTGACCGGCTTATTGGACAATGTGAATTACACAACCGATCCTGTTTTCGGTTTCGAGGTTCCGACAGAATGCCTGGGCGTACCCAGCGAAGTGCTTTCCCCGGCTTCATCCTGGGCAGATAAGGCTGAGTATGACAGGCGCTATCGGGACCTCGCCAGACGTTTTCAGGAGAACTTCGCAAAATTTGCCGATCACACACCGGCCGAAATTGTGGAAGCCGGGCCCAGGGTCTAGCTTCCAGAGCCCAAAAGTCAAAGTGATTTTGGGGCTTTTTCCTGCAGATTCCACATCCACTTCGTGTAGTATAGCGGAACTTTTCAGGCTTCATTTCGTCAATCAATTAAAGAAAGACTGAAATGGAGAAGAACCACATGAAAAAGTTTTTGCCGATGCTACTCTTAGTTTCGCTGGCAGTCTCTGCCTGCGGGGCTGAACCGGGGCCAGGCGCTCCACAGGACTCCAGCTCTCTTATCGGTGCCTGGAGATTGACTGCTCACGGTCCCGCGGACGCGCCGGTCCCGGCAGTGGAGGGCGTGGAAGCGGGCCTGACGTTCAATGAAGATGGCACAGTCTCCGGCACGTCTGGCTGTAACGGCCTCGGCGGTGATTACAGCGCGGAAGGTAACCAGATCACCTTTGGCGAATTTGTTTCGACCCTGATGGCTTGTGAAGATCCCATCATGAGGCAGGAAGAGTCCGCCCATAAAGTCATGACCGGCACAGCTACCTATACGGTCGAAGGCGATACCTTGACGATCACCAACAATGATACGGTGCTGGTATTCACACGCGGCACACTGAGCACCGAAGAGCCTTCCGAATCGGTTTCACTTACCGGCGCTTGGACGCTGACTTCCTACGGCCCCACGGACACGCCTACACTCGCGGTCGAGAGCGCGAATGCAGAGCTCACC
>JAICRQ010000361.1 GCA_025966435.1 Anaerolineales bacterium
TAAATCGCGCGCCTTCTGCATTCCCTCTTTAGGGACAAAGATTTGGACAGGAGCAAATGGATTCGGGTATGCCGACTGCGAAAGCGAGTCTTGAACGAGTACCACATTAATTCCTTCGGACTTCAGAAAGCTTTCGATAATCTCAGCCTTCCATTGCCCTAATACTTCTGTGAGCATGGCATATTTCATTTCATCCATTCTGTGCTTCCTCTCTGCTTATGCTTACCATGTATCCCAATGTACAATTTCTTCCAGTGACCTCCGTCCGCCTTTCTTAGGCGTGGCGGATAACTTCTCCTCCTCCAGCGGATACCCAAACGACAGCGCCATCCGCAGATGCCACTCTGGTGGGAAACCCAAAATTTCACGCGCTTTCTCTCCCTCATAGATCGAAGCAGGCACCGAGCCTACTCCCAGCTCCCAGGCCGCAAGCTGCATGAACGCCGCGGCTTGCCCCGCGTCGAACAGCGTTTGGAATTTGGCTGTAGGGTCTGGTGTGAGAATAGCTACCGCCAGCGCCGCGCCCGCCAGATGTCCAGCGTACGTGCCGCATTTCGAGAGTGCTTCCAGTATCGCCTTATCGCGGATGGCAATGAAATGCCACGCTTGCTCATTTTTTGAAGATTGTGATCTTCGCCCCGCGTTCAAAATGATGTGAATGACCTCATCCGGTAATGGCTTGTCCTGAAACTTGCGGATTGCCCGTTTCGTTCTGATTGCTTCGGATACGTTCATAAAACAACTCTCCCTCGGTGGTCGAGTAGTTCCGAGCGAGAGCGAGGAACATATCGAGACCACAGGTATGAATTAACTCTTCCTATCTTGGTTACCTAATGGTCTCGATACAGCCTCGGAGAACACTCGGCTTACTCGACCATCTTTTTGATTATATCTCCCACTCTCTCTGATTCTCTCCCATCTACTTGTCCACTTGTTTCCCTGTGTACTTCTCCTCCCAGAGTATAATTCCCGCAATGGATGATGGTCTCCGATTCAAACCGTTCGGGCTCACCTCGCTCCTGTTGATGGTCCTTGGCTGGGGTGGACTTTATCTTCTTGTCAACAGAACGCTCCCTTATGTTTGGCCGCGCTGGGCGTTTTTCTTCCTTGTGTTGATGGCGTTGACCGGTACCATACTGCCCGTCGTCTATTTTTTTCATCGCCGCTTTCCCGGTGAAAAACCGGCGGAGGCAAATGTGATCGTCCGCCAGGCGTTGTGGTTCGGCGTGTATGGCGCGACGCTTGCCTGGCTGCAGCTCGGACGGCTTGTGACCATCTATGTGGTTCTGGGGCTCGGCGGCGGGCTGGCTGCCCTCGAATACTTCACGCGCCTGCGAGAGAAATCGCATTGGAAACCACCCCTACCCTCCGATGACCAGCCTTCGTGACCTGCCTTCCATCGAACAACTCTTACAGCTTTCCCATCGTCTGATTAACGAATACGGTCGCCCGTTGACGTTAGGCGCGCTGCGTTCCACGCTGGACGAAGCCCGCGCCCGCTTTAAAGCCAAGCCGGAAGCGGGTCTGCCTTCAATGGATGTGATCTTGTCTCAGGCGGAATCTCACCTCACCGCATGGACGGCTTCGACTCTGCATCCCGTGATCAACGCCACCGGAGTCATCCTCCATACCAATTTGGGACGCGCCCCTTTATCAAAAGCCGCCCTCACGGCAATGAAGGAAGCGGCCGAAAATTATTCCACGCTTGAATACGACCTGGCGAAAGGTCAGCGTGGTTCCCGGCTGGTTCATGCCGAATCGATTTTGCAGAGGCTCACCGGTGCCGAAGCAGCGTTAGTGGTCAACAACAATGCGTCGGCGGTGCTGTTAGTTCTCTCAGCGCTCGCCAGTAGAAAACGTGTGATCATTTCCCGTACACAACTCGTCGAGATCGGCGGCGGATTCCGCGTCCCGGACGTGATGAAGCAATCAGGTGCAAAACTTGTGGAGGTGGGGGCGACAAACAAGGTTCGTTTATCCGATTACAAAGAAGCTTTGGAAGAGCCTGCCGCACTGGTTTTGCGTGCGCATCGCAGTAACTTCAAGATCGTAGGCTTTACGGAAGAACCTGAACTAAGAGAAATTGTCGACGTTGCTCATCAAGCCAATGTCCCTGTCCTGGATGATCTTGGGTCTGGCGCCCTGCTCGATACGGCGAAATATGGGCTGGCGCATGAACCCACCGTACAGGAATCGCTTGCTGCTGGCGTGGACCTGGTCTGTTTTTCGGGTGATAAACTACTCGGTGGACCGCAGGCGGGGATCATTGTGGGCAAAAAAGACTTGATCGACAAAATAAAAAAACACCCGCTGGCGCGCGCTGTCCGCGCCGATAAGACTTGCCTGGCAGGGATCGCTGCCACGTTGCTCCACTACCTCAAGGATGAAGCAGAGCGTGAAATCCCTGTCTGGAGGATGATGTCTTTAACGGAGGGGCAGATCAAGGTCCGTGCGGGGGCGTGGCAGGACGCGTTGGGGCAGGGTGATGTCATTGCATCTCAGTCTGCTGTTGGAGGAGGCAGCCTGCCAGAGGAGTGTCTCTCGACATATGTTCTGGCACTTCGAGTCAAATCGCCAGTTACGTTCTTAAAAAAACTTCGCGAGTGCCATCCTCCGATTATTGCGCGTGTAGAAAATGATACAATGCTTTTCGACCCGCGTACTGTTCTCAATGATGAAATACTCCTTTCGAATCTCAAATCTCTTCTTCAGGAGACTGAATGAAATCTGATCTTGACGCTCTTATGCAGGCCCGCGATCTGGATGCAATTCTGATCTTCGGTGACGCAGAACATAATCCCCCCATGTATTATTTTGTTGGCGGCGGGCATGTGAGTGGTGCACTGCTCATCAAAAAAACTGGTAAGGACCCGGTTCTTTTTTACAACGACATGGAACGTGACGAAGCCGCGAAAAGCGGATTAAAGACAGTTTCATGGAGCGAGTTTCCAGTGTCTGATTTTGAAGCGCAGTCAAACGGAGACCGGCTCCTGGCACAAGCTCTGCGATACAAAAAAATTCTGGAAGAGTATGGACTCTCCCGCGGGCGTGTGGCTGTTTATGGCAAAGTCGAATTTTCATCCCTCTTTGGCGCCATGATGAAACTGGCGCAGTTGATGCCGGACGTGGATTTCGATGGCAACGTGACGGGCAATTCTGCCCTCTTATATGCCCAGGAAACAAAAGACGATGTGGAAGTGGCGCGCATTCGACAAATGGGCGCGGTAACCACAACCGTTGTGAAAATGGTGCAGGACTATTTAACATCCTGTAATGTGAGGGAAGATGAAGTCCTTCTGAAAGAAGATGGAAGTCCGCTCACCATCGGGGATGTGAAAGGTAAGATCGCACTCTGGCTCGCCGAACGCGGCGCCGTGAACGTGGAAGGAATGATCTTTGCCATCGGACGGGATGCGGGAGTCCCTCATTCCGTGGGCAACCCGCAGGATCTCATCACACTCGGCAAGACAATCGTCTTTGACATTTTTCCTGCCGAAGCGGGCGGCGGATATTTTTATGATTTCACCCGTACGTGGAGTTTGGGCTATGCTACACCGGATGCCCAGGCGCTCTACGATCAGGTGCAGGAAATCTACAACAAAGTGATTGAGAACCTCGATCTGAACGCATCGTTTATTGAGTATCAGCGTATGACCTGCGAGTATTTTGAGTCCAAGGGGCACAAGACGCAGTTGAGCACAACCACGCCCTTGGATGGATATGTCCATTCCCTGGGGCATGGCGTTGGCTTGAACATCCATGAGCGTCCCTGGTCACGATTAACCTCCGATCCCGATAACATTCTCAAGCCTGGTGTGGTAGTTACTATTGAGCCGGGTTTATACTACCCGGAAAAGGGAATGGGATTTCGGATCGAAGATACGTACTGGGTCCGCCCCGATGGCAAGATAGAGATCCTCGCGGAATACCCGTATGATTTCGTATTGCCGATGAAGAAGTGGAAGCAAGAATAAGACCTTCGCGCTGAGTGCTGTGCAATCGAAGCGCATGTGATTGAGCAACCAAGATGAATGATCTAAAATCTGCGCGAATTCTCGCAATCGAAACCTCCTGTGATGAAACCGCCTGCGCGATCCTCGAAAATGGGCGCGCGCTTCTATCGTCTATCGTTGCCTCCCAGATGGACATCCACGCGCGTTATGGCGGTGTCTTTCCCGAAGTGGCTTCACGCCAGCACGTATTGAGCATTATCCCGGTTGTCGAAGAAACACTCGATCAATCGAACCTCACATTGAAGGACATCGATGCGGTTGCCGTCA
>JAICRQ010000004.1 GCA_025966435.1 Anaerolineales bacterium
AGCAGCCGTTTTTTACAACTCGGTGCTTTGGATTCACCTGGTGCATCGTCTTGAGCCATTTATGCAAAGATGGAAATATCGGCTCAGCGCAACCATGAAAAGGTTACTTCAAAATTATATCCATGAAACAAATTGAAGCAAACCAGCCGATCCGGGTCGTGATGTTTGGCAGTGGTCCTGAATTAAACCACGATGCCAAGCAGTTTCTCTGTAGACTGGGAGAGCATCCAGAAATCAAATTTCTTGGCGCGTTCTGCCAGGCGCAGTCCCAGTCATCGCAGGCCGTGTTCATAGACCTGTGGAAGCGTCGAAACTGGCTAGCTTTTCCATTGTTTACTATTTGGGTTATTAATAGGACGATGCGTTTCGTCCTACATCGCCGTGAAGAAATTGCATTGCAGAGAAGCCTAGAAAAAATCTCAGATCGTATCCGGTTTGTCCCTAACATTCATGCTCAGAACGTCTTGGAACAAGTATGTGCTCTGAATCCCGATCTAGGTCTGATTTACGGCAGTCCTATTTTGAAACCAGAACTTTTCGAAATTCCAAGACTTGGCACATTAGGTATCCACCATGGTAAGGTCCCTGAATATCGAGGCAACAAAACGACATTCTGGGCTATGTACAACGGTGAACGTGTTGCGGGAGTTACCATTCAGAAGGTCAATAGAGGATTGGATACAGGCAGCATCGTCAAAACAGGGGAGGTCAGTACTCAGGGTCGAGCATATCAGGCTGTGATTCGTGATTTAGAGACTCTGGGCCTGGATTTGTATATGGAGGCGATTCTCGAAGTCAAACACGGAATTGCGGAATACAGACCACAAAGTGGTGTAAAAGGAAAACTATATCGCAACCCCAAGCCAGGCGACTTTCTCAAGTTCTGGAGCAGGCAAATCAGAAGACGAGTAGGCATCACCAAGTGAAGATCTGCATTTTTACGGAAACATATTATCCTGTGGTGGGTGGCGGAGAGACTCAGGCACGTTTGTTGGCCGAGGGCCTCATTTCCCATGGACATTCCGTCATTGTCCTCACCCGCAGGTCTGATAGAGCGTTACGACAGTATGAAAATTATGGCGATGTGAGTGTGTATCGTCTCGCCCCTATTGGACGTGGACAATTAAAGAAGTGGGGTTTACTTCTTTCCGGCCTTTCAGCGCTTATCCGACTGCGCGATCAGTACGATCTAATTTTTGTTTCCGGTTATCGAATTATCGGTTTGACGGCCGTCCTGGCTGGGAAGTTGTTTCGAAAGTCAGTTGTCCTCAAAGCGGACAGTCAGGGAGAGATGTCCGGTGAATTTTTCGAAAGCGGGCTCAGGAAATTTGGCATCTCGCGCTCATCACTACTATTTCGATTATTTCTGGGATTTCGCAATGTGATCTTGAAAAAAGCGGATGCATTTTCAACCATCTCACAGGAAATCGCCTCCGAATGGACCTCAAGCAGGGTGCCGCCCAATAAGATTCACTGGATTCCAAACGGTGTGGACACTACCCGCTTTGCTCCTGTGGATGCTGAACAGAAATCATCTCTGCGAGAGAAGTTGAACCTGCCCGAAGCCGCCACTATTGCGATCTATACTGGGCGACTTGTATCCTACAAAGGTCTGCCGCTATTATTGCAGGTCTGGAATGAAATCCGTTGCAGGCATGAAAATGCCATATTACTGCTGGCTGGAACGGGTGGACTTGACATTCACAACTGCGAAGCTCAGTTACACGACTATGTGACATCTGCCGGTTTGGAAAAAAATGTCTGGTTCCTGGGTCCAGTCCAGAATATTCCCGAGTACTTACAGGCAGCAGATCTTTTCGTTTTGCCAACGGAAAACGATGCCTTTCCATGTTCCCTCATAGAGGCTATGGCCTGTGGGCTACCTGTCGTCACGACGCCGGTGGGCGCGATCAAGACAATCGTTGCACATCAGGAAACTGGCCTGCTTGTGCAGCCCGGAAATCGTCATCAACTTTATGAAGCTCTGGTTTCGATTGTCTCTGATAAAACATTGGCTTACCGACTGGGACAAGTGGGTCGTCAGAGCGTTGAGGAACGATATTCAGCCGGAAACACCGTCGGGAAATATCTTTCTTTATTCGAGAGAACATTAAAGCATTTTGCGGATCCTCACTAATGCTTATGTGTTTAGAGAGCCATGATTGAAATGATGACTAAAAATCAGGTGTGGGATTCTTCGAATTCGATCCATAAGATCGAATTCGAACGAAAACCGCTACTGAACGACATTAGTCTTGTTATCCCCACCCTCGGCAGGCCAATCTTGGAACAATGCCTATACTGGATCCTTATGGGCAGCACTTGGCCGGCCTGCTTGATTGTTGTGGAACAAGGCTTGAACCCGGAGGTAGCTGGTTGGCTGGAGCACATGCGGCGGATTGGAATACCTGTCCAACATATTCTTTCGACGCAGTGTGGACGCTCTGCAGGAATTAATCGTGGTCTGGAACAGACCCATACTCGTTTTGTCGCCATCACGGACGATGATTGTTTTGTTGAGAAGAGGTGGCTGAGCAATATGGCAACCAAACTTCAGCAACACCCTCAGGCAGTCATTACTGGCCGGGTAGAAGCCGCGGGCGAAGATATGATTGTTGTTGTCACGTCCCCGACTCCATCCATCCAAAATCGTCCGAGGCTTAAGTTTGACTCGATGTCCGGCGGCAATATGGGTGCCTCGCTGGACATCTTCAGAAGGGTGGGGCTGTTCGAGGAAGATCCGGTGATGGCAACCGCGGAGGACGCCGAATGGGCGTACCGCGCGTTGCGCAACGGCTTTTCCATCCGCTACGAGCCGGACGTGGTTCTCGCGCATTTCGGCTGGCGAGATGATCGGGCACGCGTCAAGCAATATCGTGATTATGCTTTGAGTCATGGAGGATTTTACGGGAAGTATCTCCGCCGCGGCGATTTGTTCATGCTGGCGCGTGCAGGGGGACATTTCGGGCGTGCGTTGCGAAGGTGGGTGCGCGGGGCTGTTACAGGAGATACCGAGCTTGCAATGCTGGGAAAGGCATATTGTTTTAATTTGCTGCCGGGTATCCGGGCAGGGATGCGCTCGAAGATGCGGCCAGGATCGTTGAAATAATGGAGAACCGTCACGTGCGCGCGGCTGGAAATGCCATGGTTTGGAAGCTTGTCCAGATGGGCGGAGTCAAAATGATTTACCTGATCCGCCTGCTGGTCCTGGCGATCCTGCTTGTGCCAGCAGATTTTGGTTTGGTGGCAATTGCCACAGCTGCAACAGGATTTCTGCTGAGCGTGACGAACTTCGGTCTGGTGCCGGCAGTGGTGCAGGCGGAAAGTATGGACGATGCGAAGTATGACGCTGCCTGGACTTTTGATATGGCGCGGTCCTTTCTCGTCGCCACACTTACCATCGTTTTTGCGCCGATGATTGCAAACATTTTTGCGGAGCCCCTTGCTGTGCCCATTATCCAGGCACTGGCCTTACGACCGTTTCTTGAGTCGTTGATTAGTATCAAAATGGCAGCATTGAACAGAGAGCTTTCTTTTCGTCCTTTGGCGTATCTTAAGATCGTGGAAGCGATTGCGAACACGGTAATTTCCGTCTCACTTGCGAGGTCTGCCGGCGTGTGGGCGATCGTGTTTGGTTCTATCGGTGGCGCCCTATGTATGGTCATAACTTCTTACATTCTTGCTCCTTATCGTCCACGGATTTTATTCCACTGGAAAGCAGCCCATTCCCTAATGAATTTCGGAGGCTGGGTCTTTCTCACCAGTTTGATCGCCATGGCGGGTAGCTATGGATTGCGGATAGCCATATCGCGGCAATTAGGAGCGGAAGGATTGGGACTATACTTTATTGCAGTGCAGCTTGCATATCTTCCAAACGAAGTTGCTAATGAGGCGGTTGGGGCTGTGGCGTTTCCATTGTTTGCCCGGTTGCAGGGCAATATAACTCAGGCGACCCGAGTATTTCGTGCCCTGTTTAGCGGTTTGGCAGCAGTAATTTTTCCCGTCTGTGCGCTGATTATCGTGCTAGCTCCGACCTTGACTCACGATATTCTAGGCCCCAGTTGGGCGGGAACCGAAGAGGTTATCCGAGTTCTCTCTTTAGTTGTCATCATTGGCACGTTTGGAGAAGTGGCTGTTTCGGTTTTTAAAGGTTTTGGTCAACCATATCGAATCACACTTTTGGAGGTGATTCAATCCTCGATCACTATATCCTTCGTATGGGTGCTGACACAGCGCTTTGGGCTGGTGGGGTCTGCGATGGCCTGGTTGCCTGCCGTCCTATTTTCTCAATTGTTAAGTATTCGATTTTTGCAGAATATCCTCGATCACCCGCTCCGTGGGTTGCAAAACTCTCTCATCGCGATCTTGGCAGCAAGCGGCTTGTGTTTCATCGTAGCCGTGACGACAAGTTATTTAATCCCCGGGGTTCTGGGATTGGTCACTGCCGCGGCTCTTGGCGGTGGGGCTGCGATCTTGCTACTATGGATGGCGGATCGACGTTACAAGTTGGGATTTGCCAATAATTTTGCCTTGGCTTTTCCACAATTTGCTTCCTTGCTTCGGCTGATCCCATCGAGAGCTGAATAAGGCACTCTATCTAACATCTGGACATGCAACATCAACCCCTTGTTTCCGTGATCGTTATTTTCTTGAACGCGTCCGACTTTCTTCAGGACGCGATTGAAAGCGTGTTGGCGCAAACGTACGAACACTGGGAATTATTGCTAATAGACGATGGATCTACAGATGGCAGTAGCGCGATCGCCACGAGTTTTGCCTCTGAAAACGCAGCGCACATCAAATACTTTGAGCATGATGGTCATCAAAATTTGGGAATGAGCGCTGCTCGCAATCTTGGCATTCGTAAAGCGAAGGGTGACTATATTGCGTTCCTGGACTCAGACGACTATTGGTTACCAAACAAACTTGACGTTCAGGTAAGTATCTTGGATTCACAGTCGGAAGCCGGTATGTTGTTTGGCAACACGAAATATTGGTTTAGCTGGACCGGTCGCCCAGAAGACAGCCAACGAGATTATGTTCCGTCACTTAGGGTTAGTACCCACACTTTATTCCCTCCACCACTTTTGCTTCTCCTATTCATACAGGGAAAGGCCGAAGTGCCCTGTACTTGCAGCATTCTGGTGCGCAGGGCTATCGTGGAACAAATTAGTGGCTTCGAGGACGACTTCCGAGGGATGTATGAAGATCAGGCATTTTATGCAAAAATTTGTTTAAGTACGCCAGTTTTGGCAACGGATGATTGTCTGGCTTGGTACCGACAACATCCGAGTTCGAACTACTCGACTGCCCTCCACTCAGGTCAGAAACATGTTTACCGATACAGATTTCTCAAATGGTTGGAAACATACTGTCACGAAACACGGGTACAAGATACAAGAGTCTGGGAGGCGGTTCGACGTCAACTGTGGCTCTACGAAAGTAATTCTCACCAGAAGCTTCCCGGATTCATCCAGAATCGCATCCGCTGGATTAAAAAATGGATACTCAAGGTGGAAGAACGGGTTTTGCCATCCATCTTGCGAGATCGGCTATGGATACGCTAATAGACGTGTCGAAATGATTTCCTCAGCGCTCTCTACTAGGCAGGGGTGTCGGGCGACACTTATTGAAGACGAACCCTTCGCCTCCTTTGAGGATTTCAATTGAAATCTGCAACGCTCCAGATCACAACAGCCACCAGAAAAACTGTCTGGTTTACAGTACTTCTGTTCCTCTTGCTCATTGCTATTGCTGAATGGATTGCGCGCTCCCAATCGTTTCAGGGAACTCTTACTCCACCAAGAATGGGTTCCCATCATTATCAACTGGGACACAAACTAGCGTTACTCGATCTGCTAGCTCGAAAGGCGGGCCATGTTGACTGTATTATGCTGGGGAGCTCCATGGTGGACACGGGCTTTAGTCCGAAAGCCTTTCAAGCTGGGTATAAAGAAATAACGGGGCGGGATATTCACTGTTTTAACTTTGGCATCGATGCATCTTCGGCGGCCAGCACAGCAGCCCTGACTAGGATTATCGTCGAAGAGTATCACCCCGGTCTCCTAATTATTGGTACGGATGCCCGCGATTACGCCGTTCCGAGAGAAGATCCCGATCCTGCTGTAGTCCTAAATACACCATGGGTCGCCTACCGGCAGGGTAATTTTTCTTTGGAGGGTTGGCTGCTGGATCATTCCTACCTGTATCGGTATCGACAACATCTCGGCCGACTCGCTCGATTCCAATTTGAAGACACGCTTCGGTCCTACACAAAACCGAACTACGAAATTCTACCGAATGGTTTTACTCCACATAACAAAGTCAGCACCTACATCAACGATCCCCCGAGGATGGGGGATACCTCGTTTGAGATCACATACTATACGCGGATTTACTCCTCTTACCAGATGCTCCCTGAAAATCTGGAGGGGCTAGAAACCATAATGGGTAATAACAAATCGGGTATGCAAGTGATCCTCGTGGAAATGCCCGTGCCGGACGGGCTGTATTATTTCTTCGGCGATCGCGAATCAGATTACAAACGGTTTCTCACCCGAGTCGGTGAACTGGCGACGCTGCATCGCATTCCATTCTGGCAAACCGAACCTCTGGATTTCATTCCCGATCATGGTTGGGTGGATTACAGTCACCTCAACAAGACGGGAGCAGAAATATTCAGCACATGGTTGGGCCGGCAGGTCGGAACTGCGGAACAGAGAGGGAGCCTCAAGAGCTTCCAGCCATAAACGAATTGCTTGTCAATGACCATTACTTTCATAAACTTTTTGATGTTGACTGCCTTGGCAGTAGCGGTTTACTATCTGTTGCCCTTACGTCCCCAGAATATCTGGCTCTTGTTTGTTTCCTATTGCTTTATCGTTTCCTGGGACTGGACGTTTGCTGTTGTCTTGGGACTGATAACCGCCCTCAATTTGCTTCTCGCACCACACTTACGAATCAACAATCAAGGCCAGCGCGGATTACTATGGTTGGGCATCGTCTTCAATGTTCTGACTTTGATCTTTTTTCGCGCGGCCGGTTTCTTTTTACCGGAACTGGAAGCTCTGTTGGAGTCCATGGGACTCTCTACTGAGACGGGCGGTTTCCAGATTCTGGTTCCACTTGGTCTTTCTTACTATACACTGCAGACCATTTCTTACCTGGTGGATGTGTATCGTGGCCAACTGAAGGCTGAGTCCGATTTCGTCAATTTTGCGCTGTATCTGGCTTACTTCCCGAAATTGCTTGCCGGTCCCATGGAACGGGCACGTGCTTTCCTGCCAAAACTAGCGCAGCCGCGTACGGTTGACAATCGTGTGATTGCCCAAAGTGTGATGCTCATCTTCGTCGGACTGGTACGCAAACTGATTATTGCGGATACATTAACGGCTTCCTTTCTGCCCGATGTTTTTGAAGCTCCCGCAAAATATACTCCTCCTGAGCTCGTGGTTTGGCTGGCCATCTACGCGTTTGCCCTATACAATGACTTTGCTGGATACACGGACATGGCTCGCGGCATCAGTGGTTTCTTCGGAATTCATTTATCTCCCAATTTTCGGGCACCATACTTTTCACGGAATTTCACCGAATTCTGGAAGCGATGGCATATCACCCTGTCTGAGTGGCTGCGGGACTATATCTATTACCCCATCAGCCGGGCAATCAGCCGCTCCAACTCTAGATACCGGAGCCTTGCAAACCTGGTTATGCCTCCTCTGATCACGATGTTAGTCAGTGGAATGTGGCATGGCTTGAGTCTTCATATGTTCTTCTGGGGAGGGTTGCACGGATCTTATCTCATTGTTGAACGTATTCCTGCCTTGTGGCGACCGATTGTTTCTCCACAGCATCAGCCTCTATGGAGGCAGTGGCTTGGGATGACCGTCGTTTTTTCCCTCATGACTCTGGCCTGGGTACCTTTTCGCTGGGAGTTACCTGCAGCGTTGCAGTTGTGGGAAGCATTGCTTAACTGGTCAGATGCAGCCATCCGATATCGTCGAATGCTCCTTGTCCTGCCGCTCCTGCTGGGTTCCTTGGTGATAGATTTCATCCAGCACTGGAGTGAGGATGAATTTATCTTTTTGAAATGGCCCTCTTTGACGAAAGCTGCCTGTATGGCAACTGTGTTATTTTTGATCTTTATTCTGACGGCGGGGGATTTTGAACAACCGTTTGTATACCAGGCTTTTTAGGGATTGTTTTGAAACAGCTGAATTTCTGGTCGAGAAAATTTTATAGACGAGCCATTCAACTGCTTGGCAGTCATTTTTATATCAATCCCAATCCGGATATCTGCAGGAGTATTCTGGTAGCTGGTACCGCCCGAAGCGGAACTACTTGGCTGGGTGACCTGATCGTCTCACAGATTCCCAGCCGGATTTTGTTCGAACCGTTTAACCCCAACCTTGTTGCAGACTATCGTCGCTTCCACTATTTTCAATATATGCGGCCTGGCACCGAGAATCCAGAATTTTATTCCTTTGCTCACAGAGTCTTCACAGGCAGGATTCGTAACCGCTGGATCGATCGCCAAAATGAAAGGCTCATTTCAAAATTTCGTCTCGTCAAAGAGATCCGGGCAAACCTGGCTTTAAAATGGCTGCATGACAATTTCCCTGAAGTTCCGATGCTGCTTATCATTCGCCATCCCTGTGCAGTGGTGTTATCCCGGATGGAATTGGGCTGGGCAACAGACCGTGATATTGAGCCGTTTCTTTCGCAACCACATTTAATGGATGATCATCTTGATCCCTATTTTGATTTGATCTGTAATGCTGAAAGTGTTGAGGAGAAACATGCTGTGATCTGGAGTATAAGCAACCTTGTGCCGCTGGAACAATTCCATTCGAATGAATTGAAGGTCGTGTACTATGAAAACCTTTGTACACAACCTGAGATGGAGTTATCAGGAATTTTTGAAGCAATCGGATATCCATCTTCAAGACTCCTCGTCACTCAAAGCAATCAGCCCTCTCAAACCACGAGACATGCCAGCGCCGTAGTGACCGGAACCGATAAAATCGAGGATTGGAAACAAAAATTAAGTCGCTCACAAATTGACAATATTCTTCGGATTGTACGAGCATTTGGTTTGGATCACCTGTACGGTGATTCCACCTTACCCCTTCATCAGAATGTTTGATAAGATGCTATCCCAATGAATAAAATCCGCATTCTTGCAAGACGATACTTAACGCGTGAGACTCGACGGAGACTCGCCCGATTAGCAGTCTGGCCCCCGGTCGGATGGGTACGCTTTGGCGATCTTCGCCGCCTCAAGCCGATCAGCGCGGATTATGGAAGCAGCCGCGGGCTAGGGATTGACCGTTACTATATCGAAAAATTCCTAGCCGAACATACAAATGATATCCATGGCCATGTGCTCGAGATCAAGCATACTACGTACACCAAGAAGTATGGTCAAAACCGGGTCACAAAGAGCGATGTCTTACATCCCGTAGAAGGCAATCCCGACGCGACGATTGTGGCCGATTTGACGAAAGCTGATCACCTACCATCGGACTGTTATGACGCGATCCTATTTACTCAGACCCTGCAGGTCATCTATGATATCCGTACAGTGATTGCCACATTGTATCGGATTCTGAAACCCGGCGGCGTCCTTCTCGCAACGGGTTCAGGCATGGCGCAGCTCAGCCTTGATGATTTTGATCAGTGGGGAGAGTACTGGAGATTCACTTCTTTGTCCGCGCGTTTGCTTTTCGAAGAAGTGTTCACTGCAGGAAATGTCACTGTACATCCGTATGGAAATGTACTGGCGGCAATCTCATTCCTAGAGGGCCTAGCCTGCGAAGATTTGAAGCCATCAGAACTGGACGCGAGAGATCGCAGTTACGAAGTCCTGATCGCTGTTCGTGCGGTTAAACCAGAACAAGCTCTATGAGACTGCCTGGGGCCAAAACGGCGAAGACATTTTCCAGAGTGCTGCGAGCACGCATCTTGGGAGGCGCACTGATCCTCGGCTATCATCGGGTCAGCACAGTAGAGAATGACGTTTATCAAGTCTGTGTATCTCCCGAAAACTTTTCCGGGCAGATGCAGGCCTTAAGAGCGTATGCCTACCCCATCAGTCTATCCAAACTCGTGCAGAGTCTAAAGCAGAATATCCTAGCACCCAAATCCGTTGCGGTTACGTTCGATGACGGATATGCCGATAATCTCTATGTTGCCAAGCCCATATTGGAAAAATTTGACATTCCGGCAACGGTTTTTATTTGTAGTGGATATATGGGCAGGGAATTCTGGTGGGATGAATTGGACCGTATTGTCCTTTCCTCGCAGGCAGATACGCGTGCCCTCCGTCTGCCGGTGGGAAGAACCCAGTTTAAGTGGGATCCTCCCCGAGGGAGTTCTGAAATGGATAATCCAGAAGCCCACAGGCAGTTTCGCGAGGCGTTATATCACTTCCTGCTTTCCCTGGATGTGGAAGATCAAAACCATGCCATGGGATTAATCCGAACCTGGTCTGGAGTGTCATCTCCTGGAATCCCTGCATCACGGGCGATGAGCGAGGAGGAACTGCTGCAACTCGTGGATGACGGGTTGATTGAGCTCGGCGCACACACGAGCCATCATCCAATGTTGCCGCAGCTTTCCTTTGCAAGGCAAAAAGAGGAAATTCAGTCAAGCAAGAGGGATTTGGAGACACTACTGGGAAAGAAAATCGCGGGCTTTTCATATCCGAATGGCCAGGTAACTGTGGCTGCCAAACCACTCCTGCGGGAAATGGGCTTTACTTATGCATGTACCAGCCTGCAGGATGTAGTCAGACCGGGAAGCGATCTCTATGAATTGACACGTTTCTGGCAGCAGGACGTGGATGGAGAAAGATTCGTGAAGGGATTGAATAGATGGCTGAGCATGAAGGTTCATTGACAAGCAGATACATTTGATATGCATTCGAACAACCTCGTTGTAATCATTCTGACCTATAACCAGAGACAGAAAACGCTCAAATGCTTATCCACATTACTTGGTGGTAAAGATATCCCTTTTAAGGTTCTCGTTTGGGATAATAACTCACGGGATGATACGCTTGCAGTCATTAAGAAAACATTTCCAAATGTATTAACCTATTATAGTCAAAGCAATCTGGGTGTTGCGGAGGGACGCAATGCCGCCGGAACAATGGCCATCCGTGAGCTTGGAGCCACACATCTCCTGTTTCTCGATAATGATATCGAGGTGGAAGCTGGATTTGTCAAAGCATTGTATGAGCCGTTTGAGTCTGATATTGATCTTGGACAAACCCAAGCCAAATTGCGCTTTATGCATGACCGCAGCTTAATCAACGATGGTGGCGGCGCCCGAATTAGTTTCGTATTCTGGCGCGTTAAGCCGGTGGGGTTTGAGGAGACGGATCGAGGCCAGTATGATGCACCCCGTCCATGCATTTCCTGTGGGGGAGCGATGATGGTGCGGTCGGATGTGTTTCAGCAACTGAATGGTTTTGATCCATTGTTTGGTCCATTTGGTCCCGAAGATCTGGATTTTTCTCTGCGCTTGCAGAAAGCTGGTTACCAGGCCATGTATGCCCCCAAGGCTGTTGGTTATCATCAGGTCAGCCATACCTACGGTGAAGGTTATAGCGAGGAATATGCCAGGCACAAATCACGTCACTGGCTGTTATTCATGCGGAGGCATGCCAGTCTCCGGGAGAAGCTTGCATTCTATATTTTTGGTGCCCCCATTCTGTTAGTACAGGTTTTTTTCCGAGAGGCAAAAAGGGGAAATCTGGGAGCAATTCGGGGCCTAGCGCAAGGTATTGTAAATACGAAAAGACAGGCTAAATGACTCTTTTTACGCCGCCCAAACAAATGAAAGATAAAATCACCTTGTTGGCTCATAAACCATGGATGCCTTATGTAGGGCTGCTGTTGATCACCATACTTGCGGCTGCGCTTCGATTTTATAAATTGGGTGCCTGGAGCTTCTGGATTGACGAAATTTTCACCATTAATCATGCCGTCCGGCATTTTGGGAACATAGGGCTACTCTTAGATCATATTCCGCCTGCTAGGAATTGGGTACCGATGTCTGTTATTTTAACGGCTCAGGTATTGAATTTATTGGGAATCAATGAATGGAGTGCCAGATTGGTATCCGTGGTGATCGGCGTGTTCACCATTCCAATGCTGTATTTTCCCCTAAGAAAGATATTTGGGAATCAAGTGATGCTTATTGCCTTATTGCTGCTGGCTATCTCGCCATGGCACATCTTTTGGTCCCAAAATGCAAGGTTCTATACTTCCTTGCTGTTGCTATCTACGCTTGCTCTGTTCGCTTTTTTTTATATTATTGAACATGATCGTCCAGTATTTTTGCTATTATTCTACGTTCTATTGTATTTGGCCAGTTCTGAACGCCTTACTGTTTTTTTAATAGTTCCTGTCATCTTTGGTTACATTTTTAGTTTATGGGTATTGCCGATTGAAAAACCAAAGGGTCTTAATAGAAAAACTGTCTTATTATCGGTATTACCTCTAATCTTGTTCGCACTTCTCGAAGTTTGTCGATCTGCTTTTCTAGGCTCATCCCTTACCATCTCTATATTAGATACCTTTTCCGGTCAACCGAATACCACGCCTCTTAGGCTGACCTTGTCAATCATTTACAGAATCAGTGTTCCGGTATTTATCCTGGGCCTTTTCGGCGGAATCTATACGATAACGACAAAACAACGAGCAGGCCTCTTTGTTTTCATTAGTGCGACTCTTCCTGTTCTTTTGTTGATTGTTCTTTCGATGTTTATGTTTACAGTAGATCGCTATATTTTCATCACGTTGCTTCCCTGGCTTATCTTATGTGCAATGGCCGTAAAAGAATTGTTTTTCCAGGCAAAGAGATTCGCTGTGCTATTGCCGTTTGGTGTTTTAATGATTTTCCTGTTTAGTTCAATGAGTGATATTTATCTATATTATCAATTTCAAAATGGTAATCGACCTAACTGGAAAGATGCTTATGGGTATGTGGAACGAAATATCGAGAGTGGAGATATCGTTTATACAACTGGATACCAGTTGGGGGAATACTACTTACCCGCTGCCGATAATCGATATATAAATTCCTTTGAGCCAGCCAACTTAGCCGAAAATGAAAGTATAAGCTATTGGTTCGTGATCGACGAAAGCATAGGCGGGGTTAATCCTGATATTTATTCATGGATTCAAGATTTCAGCACTCTGGTTCGAAGTGAAGAGGTATACCTCCCAGGTAAATCTATGAGTATTCGTATTTATCAATATTCTAGCGCTCATGATGAGAGAGTAGATTATCTCTCGGAACGTTAGGGGCGGACTGGAAATGCAAATCATCATAACTCAACAAAGGAGCTTTTTATGAAAGTATTAGTCACAGGTGGTGCAGGGTTTGTTGGTTCTCATGTGGTAGACGCTCTAATCGAGGCTGGCCATCATGTTGTGATCGTTGACAACTTATGGGAACACGGCGGCGGGAAGATGGAGAATGTAAATCCCAAAGCCAGTTTTTACAAGATGGATATCCGTGACGTAGCCCTGCAAAACGTCTTTGAAGAAGAGCAGCCAGAAGTCATTTGTCATTTGGCTGCTCAGCATAGTGTCAAGATTTCGACAGACGATCCTGCCCATGATGCGAGTGTCAATATCTTGGGTTTGATCAATCTGCTGCAAAATGCGACCCGCTTTGGCGTACGGAAAGTTGTTTTTTCCTCATCAGGAGCTACCTACGGTACGGTCGAGGAGATGCCGGTGGATGAAAGTACCACCCAGCACCCTGAATCGCCTTACGGGACCACAAAAATGGCTAGTGAATACTATCTCCGGTTCTGGAAGAACATGTACGGGCTGGATTTCACAATTCTTCGCTACGGCAATGTCTACGGACCACGCCAGGATCCTCTCGGAGAGGCAGGTGTGATCGCCATTTTTTCTCGCCAAATCCTGCTTAACGAACCTGTGCGTATTGATTGGGATGGTGAGCAGCAAAAGGATTATGTATATGTGAGGGATGTAGCCCGGGCAAATCTTTCTGCTTTGGATGCTGGCGGTGGAGAAACGTATTGCATTGCCTGTGGCAAAGGTACGTCAGTCAACACTCTCTATCGGGGCTTAGTAAAGGAAATTGGTCATGAAGTTGAAATCAGAAGAGCACCCAAACGCCCCGGGGATATTTATCTGACCTACTTCGATTGCAGCAAAGCCTGTGACGAACTAGGCTGGCAAGCCGAAGTTGGTCTGGAAGAAGGCTTGCGCTTGACCGCAAATTATTTCCGAGAGAATTTAGGTATTGCCTAACTGATGCTCCTAAAAAATAGGTCAAACGAAGTCAGGACCCAAAAATATCGCTTAGGTGATCGAGTTGCCCGGTTTAGGTGATTGGTGTGAGTTATGTGAGAGGCATTCACACGGTCCCCCGAGCCTGAATGATATCAAGGGTTATGCCCCCCCTGCAAAAGTGAATTGAATCTAAAAAGCCAGCGCTTATCTGTTTAAGATAAGCGCTGGCTTTTGGATTACCACCTTCGAAAGGTGTTCAGAAAGAGTTACTTAGGACTAAAGTTAAAGACGGCTTCGAAGAGATGCTTAATGAAGTCAGCGAATTTATTGATATAAGTCGAGATAATTTTCCTCAATTTCTCCAGATCTAAATTCTTTTCTTTGCCTTCACCCTCATTCCCGTAGAAGTAGTAGGAATAGGCATAGCTTTTGCCAGCATAATAATCTGCGCCGCGAAGAGGAATGCGATTAAGGACTATGCCCACCACTTTAGCCCCTGCTAACTTGATCTGCTCCACGGCCGCTTTCGCTAAGGATCGTCGCGTATGCGCCGGCCTGACCACCAGCAGAACCCCATCTACTTTGGACCCGAGGATCATTGCATCGGCAACGAAGAGAGGTGGACCATCAATAATAATAACATCGGCGACTTTTTCCAACTCAGACAGAAAAAGGTTCATTTTTTCAGAGCTCAATAGTTCGGCGGGATCTGGAGGCATATTACCAGCAGTAAGTATGTCAAGTTCCCTGACTTTTTTAATTCTATTCCTCCAATTGAAATCAGCGCGCGCAAACGCCAGGTCGGCCAAACCATGATCGTTAGGCAAGTTGAAAAGTTTATGGATTTTCGGCTTGCGCAAGTCGCCGTCGAGCAAGAACACTCTTTTATCTTTTTGAGCCATGGACAGGGCCAAATTGACAGCTACCGAGGTTTTTCCATCCCCAACATCTGGGCTGGTGACAAGGATTTTCTTTAAGGGTTGATCCATTTCTGCGAAATCAATTGCCGTCCTCAAAGTACGGAATGGTTCAGTTAGTGTGTGATTTGAATTGTCTGGATCGTAGAGTTGGTTTTCATTGATTCCATCTGCCTGCTCAAAAATACGACCAATAATAGGAGCTGAAAACAGACGCATCACAACATCGGGGGTTTTTAGTGTGTCATCCAGATATTCGAGCAGATAGGCTTCACAAGCTGCCAAGACAAAACCAACGGCTGCAGCCAGCAATATGGTCAATCCTTTCATACTCCCGATCGGACTGGATGGTAATTCAGCAAATTCAATGATCGTCAGCGTATTGACCGCCCCCTGTTGCGTGTTAGCAAGCAATAAACCATAATTATTTTCCATGGCGCTCAGCTTTGACTGTAGGGAAGAAATCTGGTTTTGTTTGTCATTAATTTGCTGGGCACTGACCGTATTAGCCAGTTCTTCTTGCAGTTTCTCGATTGCGGCCTCAGTATCTTTGATCTGTGCCTCGAGATTGTTCAACCGCTCGTGAATGAACTCCTGGCGCCCTTGTTCCTCAGGCTGGGCACTGATAGGACTCAGAAGGATTAGTTGCGCAGCTAATTCGTTGGAAACTGTCTGTGCGCGTGCCGGATCCGTATCGTTGACTGTGATCTCGATCAGCTGGGTGTTAGGTAACGCCCGGGCGGAGTATGTCGGCATTTGATTCATTTTCAGGGCATTCTTGGTTGCGTTGAGGACAATCTCTCGATTGGCAAGATCGGCGTAAGCCGCGGCCAGTTGTTGGCCCAGGAATAATTCGTTGCTGGAGGGATTGGGGTTGTTGATGGTCGTCCCAATCATAAGCGTAGTGCGGGCCTGGTAAACTTTAGGCTGGCGCAGGGTACTCAGGGTGCTGAAGATTGTAGCTATTAAGGTTGAGGCAACCAGTAACCACCACCATTTGCGTAAGGGGAAGATATATTTGTTCAGTTCCATAAAATAGCCTGTATCCAGTAAAAGTTCCGGTAAGTTTCTTCAATCATAGTACAACCCTTATTGGTGATGCCTCTGCAAAATAGCTGTACGTCCCTGGGGGTGGGTGGCATATAATCATGACGGCAGAATCTTAATTATGTAACAAGGACTGGGAAACTCTACCAAAGACATGTCGCCATACCCCCAGGCAGATTTAGGTTTTGTCCATGTCGGAAAACACTACAAAAACCTTGTAATGACTTATCTTTTTTCAATCAATTCGCCATGTTCGGTGCGAATCCATGTTACCTGTTTTCGTCCAAAGCGCGAAATGAATGCTAGCCACGTGCGCCAGAGAATAAAATAAGGTCCCGAGAGAATCGCGATATAAGCTCTGACAGGCGCGCGCTCCATAGCTAATCCAACCAGTGGGTAAATCAATAAGGTTACTACGATTGCAGCCCATGCACTAATCAGGGACGGTAAGAAGATTGGCCCCATAAAATAATCAATTCCAACCTGGATTGTCAATACGATTAAAGCCAGTACGCTTAGTGTCGAATAGGAGGGAAAACTCGCTTGCATGGCCCCGTCCAGCATGGCTAAATTACGCCTTTTGATCCCTTCGAAGAGGAGACGTTTTACAAACTGTTGGCTGGTATCGCGGGTGCCACGCAACCACCGGGCCCGCTGAGCCCGGGCTCGGGACCAGGTGATGGGCGCTTCACCATAACCAATTGCAGCTGGCTCATAGATGATTCGGTTACCATTCAGGAGAAGTTTATGCCGTAAATGATAGTCTTCGGTGAGACCTTCACCCCAACCCAGTTGAAGGAGGATGTCCACACGAAAGCAAATCGAATCGCCCATGTTTTTAGCTGACCAACCGAGATTAGAACGGCCCAGATTTTGAAACCGATTATCGATCAAGAACATTGCCCAAGTTAGAGCTGGAAACCAACCTTGATCAGGATTAGAGATGACATGTTGTCCTTGAATCACCTGCTCTCCTTGCGCCAACCGCCAGTCTATGACGCGTAAGAATTCAGGATCGACCTGGGTATCCGCATCGAAGATCACAACCGCATCGCATTGTCCCTTTTTCAGAATTTTTTGGAAAAGCCAGGAAAGAGCAGCCCCTTTACCGGTTCTTGGACCCTCATTGCGCTCATGCACGACAGCCCCTGCTTGCCTGGCAGCCTCTGCAGTAGTATCAGAACAATGGTCGGCAATGATATGAATGGCAAAGAGATTCGCTGGATAGTTTATAGCGAGCAAGCGACTTACAGTGGCTCTAATCACGCCTGCTTCATCATGAGCTGGAATTACGATCATGAAACGGGTTGATGGGGTGCGATTGTGTGTCTTGGGCGGAGGCGCTGCGCGGATCGCGCCAAGGGCCAGTAATAACAAATAACCCAGGGGAAACAACAGCAAAAGCAATACTATTTCAGACATTGTGATGAACGTGTTAACCCACATATCGGACTCCGTGTTACATCCCTGGAAGGGCCAGGACTAAACGCCAATAGCGATCGACCAGTGTAAGGTGCTTTCGACGGCGAGAGGAATGTTCGAAGATGACGAATGGTGCCAACAAAAGCCGCGAAAGTGCAGCGAGTCTCAGGATCAATTTATAGATTTGCGCTGCTGCCCATCCATAATGTTTACGAAAATATTTGATCTTGCTCTGGTAGAGATGTAGGAACATTTCCGTGGGTACCTGCTGCGTGCTTTGACCGCCAAAATGCATCACATCCGCAACGGGAACCCAATACAAGTGCCAGCCCGCGCGTTGAATTCGATAGCACAGGTCGACTTCTTCAGAGTAAATAAAATAATCTTCATCTAGAAATCCAATCTGGTCCAGAACCTTTTTTCTTAGCAGCAGGCAAGCGCCCATTAATACATCAACTTCCTGGGGATGGTTCGTCTCCCATTTCGTCAAAGGATATGCAGCGTAGGGTGTAAGGGAGTCCAGATGAAACAGGCGCCAGAGCTCGCGAGAAAGGGTCGGCTGGGGGTGGCTCGAAATCTGCAGAGAACCATTGGGGTTGATGATTCTCGCCCCTGCCGCTCCCGCGTCGAGATGTTGATCTAGAAAGTCCACCAGTGCTTGCAACGCGCCGGAGGATACAAGCGTGTCTGGATTAAGCAGCAGGACGTATTTCCCAGTACATCGTTGAATCGCCTGATTGTTCGCGCGCGCAAAGCCCACATTTTCACGATTCTCAAAGAGATGCACTTGGGGAAACTTCTCCCTCACCATGCTGGGACTATCATCGGTGGATCCGTTATCGACCACCCAGATCTCGACTGGCGAAGTTGTAGGATTTGCCATGATGGAGGCAAGACAATTTTCCAAAAGCCTAGCTGTGTTCCAGCTCACGATGATGATGGAGAGCATATTACCGAGAACTCCTGATGAAACAGTCCATAAGATAAGCTTCGATTTCGTTCACCATTTTGTCTAGCGTAAAATTCTCTAACACAATCTGGCGTCCCGCGCTGGCCAGACGACAACGCAAATCAGGATCGATGAGGAGCCGTGTAACCTGTTCGGCTAGGCCATCCGCATCTTCAGGCGCAAATGTCAGCCCGGTTTCTCCGTTCTTCAAAATCTCTCCAGTACCACCCGTGGTTGTTCCAACCACCACTAAACCCGCAGCCATAGCCTCCTGTGTTACCCGGGCGAGAGGCTCCTCGTAGGTGGAAGGAAAAATAAGAACATCGAACTGCTCTAGGATGGTAGGCATTTCCTCTCTTGAAACCGGATTGTGGACTGATACAAAGTCGTTTAAGCACTCTCTATTAACTATATGGTGCAAGAACGCTTCATAGTCGGGATGACCTGACCCCACCAGGGTCAAGGTGATCTCCTTTATGCTCCGCTGATTCACCAGCTTTGCCATCGCCTTGATAGCCGTGTGAACGCCTTTGTGGCGAACCAGCTGGCCTGCATAGAGCAAGTTCAAATGCCCAGACCGATAATCGCGTTTGCGACTGTCCGGAAAGCGTTCCATATCTGTACCACCATGGATGATATGCGCAGGCTGGATCGGCAAACCTGCTTCCACGAGAAGGTCGCGCACCCGGGCGCTAACACAAATTACCTGCTCGAGTTTTAAGTCAGGTTGACCCTCACTGGCGAGCATGGACATCGCAACCTTGCTTAGAAATCGTTTCGCTACTTGCGTCGACCAGCGTTGAGCCGGCGCTTGCCAGTACGTGGTGTGCATATCTACAGCCGAGGGCCAGTAGTCAGACAGGTAGTAAACTACGCGACCGGGAAGCAGTTGCTCCGCCAAGGCCGGCAGCGCTTTAGAAAGAGCCCACATCCCCCAGACAAAAATTAGATCTGGGGCGAAGTCTTTAACGGTCTGTTCCAGAAATACCAAGTTTTCCCGGTGCTGTTTTTTCCATCTGGTGAAAAAATGGAGCGGCTGGTAGTAATCGAGATCCCCTTCAAGATGGAGAAGACGATATATATTCTGCTCGATAGCAGGCGCCTCCGCTAGTTCATAGCAACTGGTCAGCACTCCAATCTCATGGCCTCGCGCTGCCAATCGCTTGGCCACTTCGTGGCACCATTGGGTGTAGCCGCCGGGGCGAGCTGGGGGAAAGAAGTTCGAGAGAAAAAGGATCCGCATGGAGGAAGGAATATCAGATTATGGAACTGAAGAAATTTCTGGGGATACTCGCCAGATATGAATCGATCTGCCCGATCCATCATTGAGAGGAAACGTGTGCACCACTGGGAAATCTGGTATCGAGGCATATATTGCATAATCAACAATAAAGTCGACGTCGTTTTCAATAAGGTAATCTGTTAGCGGGATGGTGCCCTGTAAGACGCGCTCATAGTAATCAACATTGTTGATCAGCCCATCCAGATTAATAAACGTTCGATCAGAAAAAAAACCGAGCTGTCCGGCGTTCCACGAAGCAAAGACGGTATCAGGCGAAGAATTTTCCGCTATCCACAGAGCGGCGTTATATCTGGCAACATACAACTTTGAGGTAAAGTTTATGCTCCTCGCAAACATATATATGGCAACGGCGAAGATGACTGCGCTAAAACCAACAGGCGCCCATTTATGGATGTTAAAGGATGTTTTAAACAGCCTGGTCTGTGCAAAAGTAAATAATGCGATGAGGGCGCCTGTAATAATCCAGAAAATAAACGAAGGAGAACGATACCAGATAAAGTAAGGCGAATATTCTACGTCGGACAGGGCAATATAACCATAATAGATGATCTCGCCCACCAGCAAGCATGACCATAGGTTCAGGAAAGCCCGTATCTCATCCGAGTGATTCCGTATGGCGACTCTTGCAAGAAGTACAAGCAGTATGCCGGAAATCACAAGCAAAATTAGTATGAGGTTGGGGAAACGGCCTTGAAGAATTGAAGGTATTCCCAATATGATTACCTCGGCTAACTTAGCTATCGGTTCGATAGCTGACCCCCGGCCTGCGCCACTCGTCTTGACTAAAGCAGACACCGGCAGAAAAGAATCCCCCATAAGCCGAAAGGCGGTTAATTGAAGGACGAGCCCAAAACCGGCCAAGAAACTTGAGCCAGCCAAGGCTTTACTATGCCTCTGCAAAAATAACCTTAAGTTGTGCCGATGCGTATACGCCAGCATTCCCACGCAAAACATAAACAAAACGGCCGAGATAAGGGCCGAATCGAGACGTGTCCATGCGTTAAGAATGAGGACGACCGTCAAACCCCAGAAATTAGGTTTATTGTTATTCTGCACTCGAATAAGAAACTCAATACTCTGCCATATTACACACCAGAATACCAGAGCATGTAATGAATTTTCCATTCCCATGGAATAGATTCTAAAAGGCAGGCTTTGCAGCGCCCATAAGCTGGCCATGAACAACGCCAGAACCGGTTGTTTCAAAACTGCCCCCACTTTTAAGATCACTAAGCAGCAAAGCCCATTGAACAGAAAGCTCACCGCTAAGGTTGTAAATAAAAGAGCGGCTTTGGTTTTCGCAAGCAGTGCAAGCAAAAAGATGATGATAAACCATAACAACTGTACGCCATTGGTCGCATGGAGACCATCGAATGTTACAAAGCCTAACATTTTGGCGTTCCACGCAGTTTGCAAGTAGTAGTAGGTATCATCAACGATTAGTGAGACGGCAGCATATTCCATGCCTTTTGTGAGGAGGCTCACTTGGATAATGAATTGCACAATAGCTAAAATGGCAATGATGAATGCAGCTTGCCTAAATGGGATGCTTTGGCTCAACAGAATGTCTCCTGTGTTGAACTACACAAAAGTGGATAGACATAGACTTTTAACGATTGCGTTTATATAACTGGAAAATCATTGCACCTACGAGTACGAGCAGAGTTGGAACTAATGCTACCCGAATGGCGAGATCGGGTGCAGGAACACCTCCTACCGGCTGGACTTCGGCTGACTCTAATGATGGAGCTGTCGCTGTCCAATTTGGTATTGGTGTAGGTTGCTCGAGCGCCGGCAAAGATGTGGGAACCAGTGTTGTCGGTAGATCTGGCGTTGGTATAGTCTCAAGGGGCAAGATATCGTCCAGAGTACGGTACGTAACGAACAGCCGGCGGTTCGCATCCGCTGGACCATCAGCGAAAGTAAGGACTACCTGGTTGCCGGCCCGAATGGCAGGGAGGGTGTGGTGAGCATGAACTCGACCGTCCATACTCTCACCCTCATCGGCGATCAGGTAGACCAGCGCAGGATTGCTCCACTGGTTTTGATCCCAATAAGCATGATAGATCCCCATGGGGTAGCGGATCTGGCCGAAAAAATGCACCCGGCCAATTCGGTCTACGACTAAATCATCAAATGCTTGTCCGTGTAACTCACCAAAGATATGTACTGACGCACTCCAGGTCCGCCCGGCATCTGTTGAAAAGCGATGATTACGATAAGGCGAACTACCAGCTGCCCAGATCACATGCACAGTTTGGCCTTGAACGATCATCACGGGACTGGCAGACGTTAGCTTGTGGTTCGTCTCCTCGTTATACTGATCAATCATAAAAGGCGTTGACCAGGTAAGACCACCATCGAGAGAATGAGTGTAGCGAACCCAATCCGGTCGTTCGCTCTCTTCGCGGGTGCCATAAAACCAGACCGCGTGTAGACCATCATTCTCATCAAGCTCAAAATTGAGACTATCGGGAATATGATTGGGCAGAATATCGGGATCTAACCAGAGCGGCTCCGACCAAGTGATTCCGCTGTTCTCAGACCGTATATAGTAGACGCCAGCTTCTTCTTGTGTTTGATTAATGTACAGCATATGAAATACACCCCTCGAATCGATACGCAAGTAGACAACTCTCGCTGGTACATTGATTTGGATCGGTTTTGCCCAGCTCTGGGCTGAAAAGGCGTTATTGGCCGACGCATAAGTGTAATAGGCAGGACCCACGAGACCCTCGGCCCAAGCGATATGTAAAATTCCCTGCTGATCTACAAACGGTGATACATTCCTAATTCCTATGCCTGCAACATAAATATCATTTGGTTTGGTCCACGTTGTACCATCAAAGCGTGCATATTTGATGACCGTACGTCCGTTTTCGAAGAGTGTCTCTGTCCAGAAACAATGCACGTAGCCGTATTGGTCAGCCACCAGGTAGCCCTCACTGGACTTTCCGACCTCACTTGATAGGCGATAAGGTTCGGACCATTTGCTCTGCACCTGAGCCTGTGCTGGTGCGATCCAACCTGCTAATAACATTGATATTGCTAATAAGGCAATGCCGATTCTCAGTTTTCTCATGTTTCAATCCCTGACGAATTCAAGAGATCTCCGTTGCTAGGGAGCCGGATGAGGTATTCCCCAGTACATCGAGATATATCTCTTCAAGCCGTCTGGTGTACTCCTCCCAGGAGTATTGTTCCACAGCCTGCCGCCGGGCGTTTTGACCCAGGCGGTCACGTTCTATTGGGTCATTTATTAGAGTCAACATGGCCTCTGCAAACCCATTGACATCCCCCGCCTCAACCAACCGGCCATTATGACCATCTTGGATCACTTCTGTAGCCTCGTTTAAGGCTGTTGCAACGATCGCCTTCCCGGCTGCCATATATTCAAATAATTTGAGCGGCGTGCCGGTGCCGCCACGGCTAGCCGTGACGGGTGTGGAGGGAACAACGGCAACATCGGCAATTGACAGCATGTCTGGCACATCGGTATGAGCGATTGCGCCGGTCAGGATCACGGACTGCTGGAGCCCGTTTTCCTGTACCATCTTTTCCACCGATGGCCGGGTTTGGCCATCGCCCACCAAGACTAACTTGGCGTTCGGGTGTCTTTGCAGGACGAGAGCAAAGCTGTTTAGGAGTAAATCAAGATCATGCCAGGGGTAGAACCCACCCACCCAAATCACTACTGGCTCATTGGTCAAACGCAGACCGTGTCTGACAGACTCTGAATTCAGAGTATGCCCAAAGGCGTCCACATCTGCCGCACAGGGAAGGACAATTAGTTTGCTCTCCTCTATATTCCAAGTACTGCTCAGGTGGTCTTTAAGGCTCGCAGATATGCAGATAATCTTCGCGGCGGCGTTAAAACACATCTGAGTTGCCCATACAGCGAATAGACGGCGAAGACCTCTCTCCGGAATGCCTTTGAATTTACGCTGCGCAAGTAGATCGGCATTGACTTCAAGAACAAAAGGAATTCCGAGCTTTCTGCTGGCCCATGCTCCACCCAAGGCGAGCAGGTTAAACCGCTCGTGGATCAGGTCAAAGCCTTTAAGGTTAATAGAGCCAGCTTCCGCTATGCGATAGCTATCAAATAAGGCCAAATAAGGGAAGTGCAAGGCTGACTGAAGGCGACGAACGCCGCTCTCGAACCGCTTGAAGAGAGCAGCTCCACTCAATCCCAGTTGGCCATATTGGCTAGCCTGTAGCTTGTCATGTTTGAATACCTGAAGGTCCGTCGTGCAAAGGACTTGTCTACCCTGCAAGGCCAAGAGCGTGACCTCATGGCTCGCCTTCTGCAAGCCATGGATCGTGTGATAAATATGAAGCTGTGCAGCCTGAGGTTTACAAAAGCGGATGCTGCTTTCCTGAAATAAGTGGGCTATTTTCAATCTAGGAGTGAGGGCCACTGGGTAATCTCTTCTTAACGTTCATATGCATTGATTGCAGCGACCAGTTTTTGGATGTAGAAGAGGTCGCCGCGGGCAAAGGCGGGCACATCCAGATACCGCTCCAACTCCTCTCCATCTGCCCCCAGAATCCAAGCTTTGACCAGAAACAACGTTTGTCCGTCGTATAACGGGGTGATGGCGTTCTCACCAAAGCCTTCCTCAGCAAATGACACAAACCAGTAGGGGGCAATCTGCTCGTACTCGTCCAGGGCACCCCGGACATTTACCAGAGCATGGTCACGAAGATATCCGGCCAACTCCGGCACCAGGAACATGAAATTACTGGATACATTCATCGTCCGGCAATACGCGCCTTCTTCTCGCGTGTACGCGGTGGCGTAGGCAGAATCCTTACTGAATTGGTTGACGCGCAGTTGTAACAATCGCTCTAACTCCTGCCGGACCGAGCTCGATTCCGGCTGGCCGGAAAGCCGTTCCAGTCCCAGATAGCCGAGATATCCGGCAATATAGGCATTGTGCACCATGGGCATTTGAGCCAGTGTCGGGTTATCTGGCACTGCTGTAAAGCTTCCCATCAAGGTTTTGCTCCTTTGGGCGTTCGTCAGGAGTTCCTGAGCCAACTGCGGGTCGTCCATCGTTTCGGCATACTGCCACAGTCCATAGAAGGTGTAGGGGTTCATTCCCCACACAAAGCCTGCTATCCCCGGTTCGGCGGGTAAGTTGTCCAGTGCGGTGGACACTTCCGGCGGCAGGTCAAAGGCTTCGCGAACTGCTCCCTCCTGCCATCCGATGTGGTTGTATTCATATGGCGGATAGGCGGCGAACTCGGCTTGCAGGTAAGCTCGCACCTGGGGTTGCATACTCTCGGGCAGGTGGGGCAAGGCTTGCGCCAGGGTAACCAGGGTATCAGAGGGATGATGAAAATAGTCCACCAGGTCATCCCCGCACTGGTGCTGGGCCGGCAAATCAAAATGGCCATGGCTGGCGTACCCCGGACGGAGGTGACCGGTTGCCAGCATTTTCTGGATTTCGTCAGCCAGACGGGCTTTCAATGCATCCGGCCCAAGAAGGGTGAGCTCAGATGGTGGAGCGGCCACAGTTTCAGCCAAAGGTAAAGCCTGCGGAGCATTGCTTGAAGCATCCAACGCGATAATCGCGTTGGAGCGGTGCATATAGACCTTACCTCTATAGGGGATAGGCGGGTTGGTGTCGGCATGAAAGCCGTACACTCCGTTAGGTCCCCCGAAGGCCGCAAATACATGCGTATAATCAACCGGATCGGGGTTGTAGTAGCGTTCGTTGTAGCCTGGCAGCAACCGCACTAAATTGTAGCTAAAATAAGTCCATCCTATACCCGGTTGGCTGAGATCAAACGCGCCGCCGACCCGG
>JAICRQ010000118.1 GCA_025966435.1 Anaerolineales bacterium
TCGCGGCAACCAGATCCGCGCCGTTACCGCTGGCAGTTGAGCCGTCCTCTGTGGACCACAGCGCCTTATAGGCTGCGATACGGGCGCGTGGCGCCATGCCGCTGACCGAGCCAAAGACAGAGGCAGCACCTGTCGCGGATACACCATAGTTGCCGCCAGCCGTAGAAGCTGTGTGCGTGCCGTGACTGTTATAGTCGCGAGCAGACATGAATTCCCAGGGGCGCTCGGCTTCCAGGGCAGCGTCGCCGCCCCAGGCAGCATTAAAGTACTGGGCGCCGATCAGTTTCTGATTGCACATGGAAGCATTAAATTCTTCACCAGGGACGCACCTGCCGTGCCAGCCAGGGATTTGCTGGTAGACAAGTTTTCCTTCTGCGTCGCGATCAGTGAAGCTTAGGCTCTCGGGCCAGATGCCTGAGTCAATGACACCGATGATGATATCCTCGCCACCTTTGCCGATGCCTCCCAACTGTTCCCACAGGCCGCCCTCAGCGTCGAGACCCAGAAAGCCGGGCGTGGAAGAAGTATCCATGGTATAGATCTGGTCCGGGTTCACCACTAGCACGCCATCAACAGATAGCAGCTTGATTGCCTGTTCCTGGCTCATGCGGGCTGCGAAGCCATTGTAGGTATACACATAATCATACAGCTTCTGACCACCTACCTTTCTCAGCGCTTCATCATGCTTGCCCTTAAGATAGCCAGCATACTTAACGACCTTACTGTCTCTGGGATTTATTTTCTCTCCCTTTGGCGGCTTTGTTGCGGGGTGACCAGGAACATCGCCTGTGTAAGCTACCACGGGAGCATTAATCATTTGAACAATATAAACACCATTTGGACTTTCCTCAACATGACCGCCCCCTCGAAATTTCAAGCTCGGCTGGGCAGAGGCGGGTGAAACTGTAGAGAATGCCACTGCGAAGACCAGTAAAAGGGAAAATAGACTAAACCACTTTGCTTTCATGAACTATATCTCCTCTTATAGTTTAGGCGTGCTTACGTGATTTTCTTCTCGGGATGGAAGAATTGAGAATGTCGAACTGGGATACCTCCTTTCAAAACAAACAACCGCCAAAACAAAAAAGTTCGGCGGTCTGGCGGTCTGCCGGGCTGTACGCATCAGTTTAGCAGATCCATGACTTTGCGCCCCCACCTCACGATGGGTTTGCCTTTTCGTGGAAAAAGATGAGGATTCTCTTAATATTATAGTAGTTTCCTCTTAAAACACAAGCCAACTGTAACCTTTTGGTCGCCCGGTTCGTTTCTTAATACATGAACTTCAGGGGAATATTTATTTGAACTAGCGCGCTACAAACGATTGTTCTGATCCAGTAACCAAATTCCCCGCAGTCTTTCTATGAGGGATTTCATAGCACACTATGACCCGTATATTCACTCCAAAGCCTAGAAGTGGAACATGAGGATGCATTTGCCCGTCTAGAAAGAGGAAGGAAGATTTTGTGAGATACTTAAGGGTACGTTCAATTTACTTGCTGCTTCTTGTCGGAGTTGCTGCCTGCGGGCCTTTGGAATCAACGCCGAGTTCTACCCCGAACATACTCAGACTGTCATTCTGGAGAGTACACAGGCGCAACCTTCGAATCCCTCGTTAACCCAGGAGGCTACTCATATGCCGTCTACTCCCCCACCTGTTGAAAAATTTGTCTCTTTGTCGAAAAAGGATCTTGCCAACCGCCTTCAAATTGATGCCAGTCAGATTTCCCTAGTCAAGACAGAACATATCAACTGGCTAAACGCCGCACTGGGATGCCCGAGGCCGGGCAAAGTGTATCCACGAGGACGAGTACCTGGTTACCGAGTCTGGCTGAATGCTGAGGGCAAGGAATATCTTTATCACACAGACTACCACGGCAAGCTCATCCTGTGCCCGGAGTTGAATCCGGATATGCCCGGGCCTGCAGTTCCAACCCCAAAGATTGGAGTCCCTCGCGATTGAAGGAAGATTCCCTTGCTCGCGAGAGCTCGTCCATCGCAAAGAAAAAGACTCCTCGCAGGAAAACCTGCGAGGAGTTTTTAGAATGCTAGGTTCTTTCTCTAAGAGCAGGATACTAGTCGCCGCTAAAGCCGACCCTCACCCTCATCCACTCTGCGCCGCCGGCCTGCTTAACGCTCAGGACACGAATCGTTACGCCAAAGCCCGGGAGTGCCACGCTGGACGTACCGAAGTGGCTGATGTCCGGATCCGGTGGGAACCAGTAGCTCTGCGTATCATCGAAGACCGGATTTCCCTTTAAGCCGCCAAAACAACTCTTTTCACTATTGAAATGCAGGCAGACCTTATCCGTCTTCTTGAGACCAAACGGAGAGTCATAGGACTGAACCCGGGGGCGCCAGACCTGTCCATCGGCGCGCATCAGAAGCTCAGGATGCGCGTCCACCGGAAGATAGAGACCACCGCAACGACCTGCCTCGCAGTTCGCTAATACATCGTTGTTGAAGAACGACTCATCATAGTACCAGACCAGGAGTCCTTCCTGGTAGGGGAAGTGCTCCACCCAGTTCTGTAAATCTGGGTTATCCAGGAAACCAAAGTTGTAAGGACCGGTCTGAAGATATTTATCGTAACCCTCATATTGCCGGAATTCAGCGATGTATGCATTAAAGAAGAATGCCTGGGCAAGCGTGTCAGAAGTACGGGTGAAACCCTCATACACCCAACCCGGATCCGTCTCTGCATCATCGAGGGGCAAGCCAGTGATTGCGATGTCATCTATACTGATGCCTCCTTCGACCACCGCGCCATCCGTCCAGTATCTGAAGCCAAGGGTGACAGTTTGACCCGCGTACGCAGAAAGGTCAGCCGTTAAGTCCACCCATTCACCTCCGCTGGATCCAGTGATGCCATGTCCAAAGTTCTGGCCATTGGGATTGGTGTCGGTGGAAAGATTCGTCTGAACGGGTTCCCCATTGACGGTCAGGTAGGCATAGTCCCAATCCAGCTCGATGTCATAACGGACTTTGGCTGTGAACGTGACCGTACCCGCAGGTAAGGTGACCTCACGCGTCATCGTGTTATCGAGGTTGTTGCCCACGCCAGAATGATAGAAGAAATCACCAGAATAGGGGCCAATTTCAAAGTCCAATGACTTATCCGGCAGGGGAATTAACAGGTGTTGTGCATCTACGGTGTTGTATTCTGCGGGACCCAAGTTTAGAGTTGTCGTCTCGCCAAAATTGACGACGGCTAAATTGGACCAACCCAGCAATATTTTCTCCAGGGCACTCATCTGTATAGGTTCATTGCCAATCCCATCTCGGGGTTTGCCAGTGTTACCGTAACTACCCTGGGACATAACAGTCCAGAAGCCCGTTGAATTTTCTTGTTGCCCACCAGCAGTAGTATCATACAGATCGGGTATACCGAGATCGTGGGCAAATTCATGAGCAAATACACCCACGCCGCCATTCTCCGGCTCGACGGTATAGTCGCCAATCCAGTAATCGCTGTTACCGATACGGGTGCCGCCGAAATCATGAGGCCCAGTTCCATCCGGACCGTCGGCGCCGAACCATGTATACCAGCGATGGCTCCAGATCGCATCTTCTCCCTGCGCGCCCCCGCCCGTCTCTTCCCCTTGCCCGGCATGTACGGCCTGGAAGTGATCGATGTAGCCATCCGGTTCATTGAAGTCGCCGTCGCCATCAAAGTCATAGCGATCCCACACGTCGAACTGGCTCAGGTAGTCATTGATCTGGCGACGTGTCATCCCGTTCGTTCGCTGGTCGGCAAACCAGGCATCCGCGGCATCATTTACGAAATCCCAGGTACAGGCATCTCCGCAGGCATTCGAGCCATAACGGGCCTCGTTATAAGGCACCTGAACCCAGTCTTCCACAGCACCATTGACTGTATAGCGGTTGGAGGACTGCTCAATGTAGTAGTTGCGCATCGAGATTGCGCCGGGTGCTTCGGAAAAGAGCAGTTCCTCATAGTATTCTCTGTTGAAATCCGGTGCCCAGATCGTCGTGTTGTCTACACGGCGGTTGGGCGCAGGAATTTGATTATGGATCGGTCCTACATCTCCACCCCACTCTGGATGGATCTGATCACCAAACTCTGCCAAAATAGTCCAAATGCTATCTTCGCCCAGACGTTCCAATTCAACATAGCGCCCATGGCGTAATTTATGGGGATTCTCACCGCCCTCTCCAGCTAACTTGGCTTGAAAAGCCTCCAATCGATCCTTTTGTTGCATCTTGCCAAGTGGATGGGGAAGGTTGTCAGGGCGATTTGTAATATCCGGGCCGCTTGCAGCGGAACCGGGTGCAGCCCCAGCTGCTGGCACAATTGCCACTACGAACATCATAACAATCAGTAATGCACTAAACAATCTTGCTTTCATACACTATTCTCCTCAAATTAGTGAATGTATGTTTATAGGGATAATCGTATATGGGTTATGTCTATATTTGGAATATTTTCACCTCCTTATTAAGGAAGAGACCATCGAACAAAAAACAACGGTCTGCCATGGCTGTACGAATCAGCCTGACAGGTCCATGACTTTGCACCCCAGATCATGATGAGTTTGCGATGTTGTTAAAATGTGCAGGGTATCTGAATATTATATTAGTTTCTACTTAAAATACAAGGCTAGTGTAATCTTTTATAGGATTTTCTCAAAGCAGGAGGACGATTACATTCACGCGCTTTATACAGTCTATAGGTTGTAAAAAGGTATAATCCTGCCCAATGTCCAGACGTTCAATCATGTTTTTGCTAATCATCGCAACCGCAATCCTCACGGCGGGAATAACAGCTTATTACTTGTACCAGCCGAACGCGCCGCGCCTGAATCACTTCCGCCAATGGATGAGGAATCCCGCCTCACACCCCGACTGGAAGCTCACAGCCGGTTCCCGATGCGGAACCGCCCCGTTTCTGTTCCCCACCGATGGCTTCGCCGGGTTTCTGTGGGGCGATTCCTTTGGCTTTCGCCACACTCATCAGGGAATCGATGTCTTTGCCGGAACAGAGGTGGGTATTACACCCGTCGTTGCCGCTTATCCTGGATATCTGACACGCCTGCCTGAGTGGAAGTCTGCGGTGATCGTGCGTGTGCCGGAGGATCCGCTACAGCCCGGGCGGCAGATCTGGCTTTATTACACCCACATGGCAGATCCGTTCGGCAATTCCTACATTTCCGATGACTTCCCGGCTGGCGTTGCCGAAATGTTTATCGAAGCGGGCACCTTTCTGGGGTATCAGGGGAATTATTCCGGCAATCCCAACAATCCTGTTGGCGTGCATTTGCACTTTTCCATTGTCGAAGATGCCGGGAACGGAGAATTCAAAAACGAGCTGGAGATCAGCAACACACTTGACCCGTCGCCGTATCTGGGGTTGCCATTGAACGGTTACGAAAACCGCGACCAGGTTCCAGTATGTGAAACCACAGTGGAATAGTGGCACCAAATCTTAAGAGCGGTTGTAAATATTGAGTGACAAAATTGTTTTGATTACCAGCACTCGCAAAACGTAACTGTTTATAAAGAGGAGGAATAATGAAGGAGTTAGCAGAATATCGTGTGAGGCTGCTGGAAAGACTGGAAAACGCAGCCAGCGAATTTCGAACGGAATGTCTCAATATAGATGATCCATACACGCCCCTCGACGCGGATGGCTGGACTGCCCATCAGATCGCTGTCCATACGCGGGATGTGGATGCATTGGTATATGGCTTTCGCGCCCGCCGAACCGCTATGGAGGAGAACCCGGAGTTCCCAACCTTCGATGGCGAAACTCACATGTCTGCAAACTACAATCCCCGGGAGTCTTTGCAGGAAGTTTTAGACAGCCTTGTGAAAAACGTCCGCTCCTTGGTGGAATGGCTGAGGGTATTGCCAATCGAATCATGGTCACGCGTATCACGCCATACGACGTTGGGAAGCGGTCTCACGCTACAGACCTGGGTGGAAAAGGATCTGGCGCACATCGAAGAACACCTGGAAACCGTCAAAACCAAAACACCGGGGCAACTAACGAAATAAATTCCCCTCGTGTGTCATTCACGAGGGGAATCATTTTAAACGTCACTATCTACCACAACGAAAAGCCCAGCAATCCAAACATCCAATCAAGCAGTAGTGGGTATACCTGCAGCCCGATCCATGCAACAACAACTCCAAACAATGCGCCGGCTATAACATCTGATACATAATGCACGCCCATCGCGACACGCGCAAGAGCTACCAGCGGCGCCCAAATCCATAGAACCGCTGCCAGCCCGGGGGGGCCAAGCCCGGTCGCGATCGTTGCGATCAGGAAGGCACGCGCTGCATGACCGGAGGGGAATGAATGAGGGTCCGAAAAGCGATAGACTCTTCCCCATTCCCCTTCCGGGCGTTTCCTCTTGATTCGAAACTTGATCAACAACACCATTGCCGCCAGCAGGCTGATGCTGCCCAATTGCACAACCGCCCATTCCTTCCAAAAAGAGTCGCCGCTAAGCCAGAGCGCCAGCAGACCGATAGCCCAGAACCACGAGTCACCGGAATGTGCAAAAAAAACCGCAATAGCGCGCAATGCGCCTGGCTTTTCTGCCACGCGCATTTGACTGGAGACACGAGCGTCGAGTTCGAGGATGGAATCCAATGTTAATTTTCTTCCTTAAGCTTTTTAGGTTTGCTTCTTGAAGCCCGTGCTGCCGTGTTCTCTTTCGAGCCATTCACGCTTCTTTTGACTCGAGCAGTCTTCGCGGCCGGCTTTCGTTTCGCCGATTTTGTCGTAGTCTTACGGGGTGTTTTTCTCGGCTTAGCCACAGCCTGGCTCTGTTGCTGGGCAAGATCTGCCCGTAATAATTCCAGTTGAACAGGCTTATCCACATCCATGCACGGTTCGGCATAGGGCCAGACAATGGCGCGAGCCTTCACACCGAGCCGCTCGCTCACGCGCCAGACAGCATCTTCCAAGGTTAAGCGCCGGGTAAAGAGGGCGAAGAGAGTACCAAAACCAATCAGGCTCGCGCTTCTAAGCGGACTCTTGCGTGAGCCAATCAGCGATTCCCACATGTCCAGGTGTTCCGTCGCCATACGGACGTGAGTCACATTCATATCGGCGCCGCACACGTCCATATCCTTGAGGTGGGTGTACGTGCGCTTGGAATTGGGGAAACGCGCCTCCATCACATCCCGCGGACAAACACCGTAATACAGGTCGTCTTTCGTCTCCATACAGGTGGCAACCAGCCAGTCCACCATTTCGGGTTTGATAGACGGAATATCTGAAGAAACCACCAGAGCATACTTGCTACGCTTGTTGATCTCGAGTGCCTTATTCACACCGGCGACGATATTTGCAAGCATGCGCCCCTGGTTAGAGACAAAATAAAGCGGCTTTTTGCAGGTCACACCACTCTTTGGTGAGAGTCCAACCACTATGACATTGCTCACACGCTTGGCAGTTCCCAAGGCATCCAGCACCCATTGGATCATGGGCTTGCCGGCAACATCGATCAAAGCCTTGGAATTGCCATGCGAGTATGTGTAAAGCGGATCTTCGGGGCGCGGGATTCCACCTGCGGTTACGATTGCATCCATACATTCTCCTTGGAGGAGTACACAAGTAAAAAGATATACAAGTGTGTACAAACAATTCTTGTTTACCTGTGTACCTGTCTACATATCTGCTAATTCAGCTCCTGCAGCTGCGGCTCGAAGCCTAGTGTATCGAGCATTTCGGTTAGCTCTGGCCAGGTGAGCGGGCGCCTTTTTCCAGAGACAGCCACCAGGGCAGCTTCCATCATATTTGTTCCAAAGGAACGTCCATCCAGAACAGGGGTAGTCGTGACGAGATATTTTATTCCAGCCTGGCGGAAGGCTTCCACATCTTCAGGGGTGGTCGTGTTTGTGACAATTACTTTGCCTGTCAGGTCATCGGGCATAAAGCGCTTGATGTAATGACAATCGCCAGCGATGACGGTCGCCCACGCGTAATATTTTTCCCATTTGGGTGTGCGCTTTTCCTGTTTTTCACCGGTAGGGTAAATCCATTCGAAAGGTAAGCGACTGGCAATTGGCATCAAAATTTTTGCGAATGTTTTCAATTGACTGAGTTTGCGTATTGCGATCGGAATATCCAAACCGAACATCAAATCCCCATATACGGTTTCGTAACCGGCATCCGCAAACGCCCTGGCGAGTCCCCAGCGGTCTGCCCCGAGGGTGACCAGTACTTTACGCCCGTGGGTATTGATGTAATGACCGATCTTATGATCTAAAAATGCAGGAGCCCTGTTTTCAAGCGTATTTTTTAACCCACCGCCATCTACCAGCGGTGTCTTTTTCACAAACCGTACCAGGGGTGTCACGGAATGAAGGGTATACCATTTTCCATCGACGATAACGCCGAGGTCCGTGCCGCCTACTCCGAAGGCATCCACTTTCCCATCGAGCTCCTGGAACTTACGTGCCGCGGCTTCCATATCTCCATCTGTGCCGATGCGCTCGATACTGACCTTTTCGCTGAGCAGGGTCACTTCCACGGCTTTGTTACGTTTGGATGATCCAATGCTGATGCTGACCGCTCGCTTCACGTAGGATGCTCCTCGACTGAGATAGCGCCCCGAAGAACGCCGGGGCTCCAGTATTATAGTACGGAATCAGGAGCGGTCTGCGGTGGGCACGTGGGGCGGAAGTGTAAAGAAAAAGGTGGAGCCTTTTCCCACCTCGCTCTCGACCCATATTCTGCCGCCATGAACTTCAATGATTCGTTTTACCAGGGCAAGCCCTATTCCCGTGCCATCCGTTTTTGGATCCAGTTTATTGAATAAGCCAAAGACGCGGTCAAA
>JAICRQ010000325.1 GCA_025966435.1 Anaerolineales bacterium
AAGATGGGGCTTGAAAACATTGTGCAGGGACATGGTGACATTATCCTGCGTGGGGAGATCGACGCAGCAGTAAAAGAGAATCTGAACTACCTCGCCACGATCAAGAAATCCGTCCGGGCGGCTTCACGGCGAAAGAATGCGGTCGACCTTTTGGATGAGATTACGATCGAGGAAACTGGAAAAAGCCGTGTGTATCTTGGGGGGCTGGCGCAAACGCTGCACCAGAGAAACTTGAGAGCCCTGCTCCAACAAATGACCGAACCGAAGTGACGCTCCTTACGAAGCATCACTTTTTATTTGTGCGACTCCGCTTGCGCTTCTTTGCGCGCTCTCAACCATCCGTTCAAACTGAATTTGACCACACGCTCCTTGCCTGCCAGCAACTTTTTGATATTCGGTCGTAACGCCCAGATCAAAAATAGCTCGGCGATCACACCATACCAGATGTTGACCGGTTCCAGCAATCCCTGCGCGGAATAGACGGCAAATACAACCGTCACAACCAGCCCTATCGCCATCGTCGTCAGGGAGGCAATCCCTACGGTAAACCAGATCAACGCGCCAGCGGCGAGCACGATCGGAAGCATAGGCAGCCACAAACCCATGGCGCCGCCAAGAGCCGGTGCGCCGCCCGCTCCCCCATGAAAACGCAGCTTTCCGTTTTCATCGCGCCGAATCAGAAACAGAGAATAGTTATGTCCGAGAATGGCTGCCAGGGGCGCCAGGATATGAACCAGAGGGTTCTCAGGAAGAATAGCTTGTGCAACCCAGACCGACACAGCCCCCTTAACAATATCAAAAAAGGCAGTGAGTAAACCTGCACCCAGCCCCGCTGCCCGGACGACATTCGTCCCGCCCGTTCGCCCGCTTTCTACTGTGCGGACATCCTTGCCTGTTTTCATCTTTACGATTATTAAGCCAAAGGGAATGGAGCCCAGAAGATACCCGAGAATGACAACCCCAATGCCGATCAGAGTCTGCATAACGTTTGATCCTCCGAATGAGTACACCCTTCACAGTCACAGATTATGCTTTTCAACAATGAAAGATGGAATCTGTGACCAGGGCATCATATAAAACCTGAAACACAAGCGGAGTGATAAGGTTACTCTACTCCACGATTTGCAATACTACTTCCGTTGCGCTGCCATTCTCGATCCAGAAGCCGCGCGCATTCCAGCCATTTTGATTTCGGAACCAGATCAGGTGAACCACTTCATAGGTGGCATCGGCAATGTCGGTCGCGGAGGCAGTTTCTGGCCCCGTAGGGTGCGAATGGAAGATGCCCAGCAGATCCAGCCCGTTGGAATCGATCCACGCAAAAGCCCGGAGCTGTTCGTAAGGTTCCATGACAAAGCGCGTGGGACTTTGCGCCTGATTCCGAATCGGGATTACGTTCTCCACCCGGTCCTCTTTGCCTGCCAGCAGTCCACACGCTTCCAGAGGAGCATGGCGATCCACACATTCCAACATCTCCTGCCAGTGATTTCTGCTCAGCAAAAGTCTTTGCTTCATTATATTATTGCAGGAATATAGCCAGTCCCCAGCACATCCCCATGATGAGGACAGGTTCGATGAGCGCACGGTGGGCGGGCAAGTCCTCTCCCAGGTTCACAGCAAGAGTGGTCAGGCTATACAATAACCCGGTCAGCATCAATCCGAACTGGAGCGGCGAAAGAGGCCAGTAGTGCAAGCCAGCCGCAATCTGCACGCAGACGAAGGCAATGCCGAGCGACCAGGCATACTCCCACTGTCCGCTGCGGAGGTGCAAAATCCGCAGGCTGGCGAGTGCCGCCGCAAGGAATAAACCGGGGGCAAGAATATAAAGCCGGATCGTGCCATAGCGCAGCGCTACAGATAGCACCAGGAAGAGCGTGTAGGAAATGGCAGTCAGCCCTGCCATGGAGATGGCGTAATACGGCGCGCCCGGATCCACAACGATATATTCGGCAACGAACACAAAAAAGAGAAAAACGCCCGCGATCAGAAAACTCATCCACCATGCGGCACCGGTAGGTAGGATGGAAAGCGGCACGCCGATCACAAACGTGGTCAGGGTGGGGAGCAGCCACCACTGATACGTGGGACGCCCTCTGAGGGAGGGATGCTCCCGCAGGAGCCAATCCATCCCCGTAGCAGTCAGGCCGGCCGTCAGCACGCTCATTGCCGCGGTGAGGTTTAAGGGAAGCAGGAAAAAAAAGCCTGGAAGCTGGATTTCGACGTTAAATTCGGGTGCCTGAATGAGACGGCTAAGGGCAAATGCCAGCAAAACGGTCGATGTGAGCATACCGACCCGGTCCGCATTCGGCAAATACCGCTGTTCATTCATAAATGCATTGTACCTGTCTCATAGTTGAATGCCAAGACGAGGTCAATATGGTAGAATCAACTGGTTATGAACGTGCAGAAATTGGCAGACATCCCTCCACCGCCCGGTGTGATGGGCTCATTAAGGGCAGGTTTTGACGTAGTTTCGAGCCATGTCTGGCTGATCCTTCTGCCGCTCCTTCTGGATTTGCTCCTCTGGCTCGGGCCGCGCTTCAGCATTGGCGGATTGCTCAATCCTCTCTTCCGAATGGTGTTCAATCAAGCACGCACAACGATGAGCTCTTCTTCTGATCTGGAGCGTTTCACTACATATCAAGCCGCCTTCAGCGAAGTGCTCGAGCGTTTTAATCTCCTGAGTTTGCTTGGCAGGTTGCAGGCATTTCCGGTGGGAATTTCGAGTCTACTGGCACAGACCATGCCGGTGAAAACCCCGCTGGGCTCCCAGGAGGTTGTCCAGATCACGTCTTTGCCTGGGTTGCTCGGGCTGGGGCTCCTGTTTACGATCGTTGGCTGGGTTGTGGGAGGGTTGTACTTCCGCTGGGTATCGGGAATCGCGTTGAGTGACGCGAACCGGGTTACGATGGTGCGCCTATCCTGGGCGATCATCCAGACGCTGATTCTCTCGGTTGTGTGGGTGATCGGGTTGATGATGATCATGATACCGGCAATGTTCGTCCTCGCTTTCCTGATGTTGTTGAGTCCATTGCTGGCAAGCGGCGTTTTACTGGTCGCCTTCTTCTTCTCGTTCTGGCTGATCGTGCCGTTATTTTTCACGCCGCACGGAATCTTTGTGCGCCGGCAGAACGCGTTTTATTCGATCTTCACCAGCTTACGGATGGCGCGTTTTACACTCCCGACCAGTGGGATGTTCGTGCTTTGTGTGTTCCTGCTCTCGACCGGCTTGAATTATCTATGGAGCGTTCCAACCGGTGACTCGTGGATGATGCTGGTGGGGATTGCCGGACACGCCTTTATCACCACAGCCCTGTTAGCAGCAAGCTTTGTCTATTACCGGGATATGAATGCATGGCTGCAACGGGTTTTCGAGCAATTGCAGCAAAAGCAAATGCAACGTGTGTAATCTTTGTAACTTTGTGGTGAAACAGTGTTATTAAAATAATTTGGAGGCTTTTGTGACAAAAGAAAATACGATCAATTACGATGTAAGCTCCATTCAAGCGCTCGAAGGCATCGAGCATGTACGCAAACGCCCAGGTATGTACGTGGGTGGTACGGATATTAAAGCATTACATCATCTCGTCTATGAAGTAGTGGATAACGCCATCGACGAAGCGCTTGCTGGTTATTGCACTAACATCAATATCACCATTCATGCCGACAGCAGTGTGACTATCGAAGATAACGGTCGTGGTATCCCTGTTGGACCGCATCCTACAAAAAAGGATATGAATGGCAAGCCGATGGAAACCGTGGATGTGGTAATGACCGTCATCGGTGCGGGTGGTAAATTTGGTGGCGGCGGGTATAAGGTTTCGGGCGGTCTCCATGGTGTTGGCGTAAGTGCAGTGAACGCACTTTCCGAATGGATGACGACCGAGATCAAGCGCGATGGAAAACTCTGGCAGCAAACCTATAAGCGCGGTGTGCCGCAGGGCAAGATCCAGCAGATCGGCAAGGTCAAGGAGAATGACACCGGCACGAGGCAGAGCTTTAAGTTTGATAAGCAAATCTTCACTGAAGATATCGATTACAAGTTTGACACGCTGGTCCAGCGTTTCCGCGAGATGGCGTTCGTGACGCGGGGTGTACGGATTCGTTTTGTCGATGAGCGCGCTGACCGTGAGATGACCTTTTATTTCGAAGGCGGGCTGACCTCCTTTGTACGTTATCTCAATCGCAACCGCGATAATCTGCATCCGGTTGTCCACGTGGAAAAAGACATCGATGCCATTGGCATCGAGGCCGCAATCCAATACACCGATGCCTACACTGAGTCTGTGTATTCGTTTGCCAACACGATCAACACTGTGGATGGCGGCACGCACCTGACCGGTTTGCGGTCTGCTATCACTCGTGTGATCAATGATTATGCTCGCAAGAACGGCTTGCTCAAAGACGCGGACCCGCCCTTCTCAGGTGATGATACACGCGAAGGGTTGACCGCGATCGTTTCTGTCAAACACCCAAACCCGCAATTTGAATCACAGACCAAGGTCAAGTTGATGAACCCTGAGGCGCAGAC
>JAICRQ010000546.1 GCA_025966435.1 Anaerolineales bacterium
CGCGACCAACGAGCAGCGCATTGCAGGGTTGTTGCGTCTCATCCTGATTATGATCGCGTTGTTTGTCCTGGGCTCGGTAGTCACCGGTGCGACGTTTTTCGTGATGGCATGGACGGGACAGCACGTGCTGCGTGTCCTGCGCGTGGAAGTCTTCGAGCAGCTGCATCGCCTGTCGTTGAGTTATTACTCGGAGCATGAAGCCGGCGACCTGATGAGCCGCATCACCAACGATACCAGTGCCATCGAACAAGCCTTTTCCTTTGCGCTGGTCAATGTGATCAGCGGTGTGCTGCTCCTGGTGTGGGTGTCCTATAACATGGTAATGGCGAACCTGCCGTTCGCTCTACTGTCGCTGTCCGTCGCGCCGGTCATGTTCCTGGCAACCTTGTATTTCTCGGAACAGGCGCGCAAGGCGTTTCGTGTCTCGCGTGAGGAGATCGGCAATGTCAACGCCGAGCTGCAGGAGTCGATTGCCTCGGTTCGCGAAGTGCAGGCGTTCAACCGCGCCGACGAGAACATCGAACAGTTTAAGGAAGTCAACGCCGCCAACCGCGACGCGAACGTCCGCGCGGTCGCCTATACCTCGGCGCTTGCTCCGGCGCTGGAAGCATTGTCCTACGTAGCGCTGGCGATCGTCACTGGCGTAGGTGGCTGGTATCTCCTTAGCGGGCAATCCCTGATGGGCACAGTGGTCACGCTGGGACTGGTCGTGACCTTCCTTGGATATGTCCAGCGCTTCAACCAGCCCATCCAGCAGATCGCGGTGCTGTGGACGAATATCCAGAACGCCATCGCCGGCGCGGAGCGGATCTTCCATATCCTGGACGAGAAACCTGCAGTTTTCAACAAGTCGAGGGCGCAGGAAATGCCGCCAATTCAGGGACGGGTGGAATTCGATCGTGCAACCCATTCATATGAAGACGGTGTGCCGGTGCTGAAGGATGTTTCCTTTACCGCGCAGCCCGGGCAGACGGTTGCCATCGTCGGTCCGACCGGCGCGGGCAAGACGACCATCATTAACCTGATTCCCCGCTTCTACGATGTGACTGGCGGCGGCGTGCGGATCGACGGCATCGATGTACGCGACGTCAACATGAGGAGCCTGCGCGAGCAAATCGGCATCGTGCTCCAGGATACGTTCCTGTTCAGCACGACTGTGATGGAAAACGTCCGTTTTGGCCGACCGAACGCGACGGACGAAGAAGTGATCGCAGCCATCAAGCTCGCCAACGCCGATTCGTTCATCGAGCGTATGCCAGAGAAATATCAGACGGTGCTCGGGGAACGCGGCTCCGGTCTCTCGCAGGGACAGCGCCAGCTGCTCTCGATCGCGCGCGCCGCCCTTGCCGACCCGCGCATCCTCATTCTGGACGAAGCCACCTCCAGCGTGGACACGCGCACCGAGCGGCTCATCCAGAAAGCATTCGATGAGTTACTCAAGGGGCGTACTGCGTTCGTTATTGCGCACCGTCTCTCCACCATCCGCAATGCGGACATGATCCTGGTGCTCAAGGATGGTCAGATCATCGAACGCGGCAGGCATGAAGAATTGCTCGCCAAAGAAGGGTTTTATTACGACCTGTATATGAGCCAGTTCAAGAAGCAGGAAGACTCCGAGACAGTGATAGCCAGCTAGCTCGATGTCGTAAACAAGAAATACGAAAGAGGAAATACGAAAGACTTTAGGTCTTTCGTATTTTTTTATCGCTAATCATTTCGTCGACAGGGACGTGATAAAATCTGGCGGTTCCACATTATCATCGATCCTCATAGCAATAGGTTGGACATTATTTTGACTGCAATCACAAAAACTTCCGCTCGTTCCAAATTGGGATTGATCATCCTGGCGTATATTGCCTTTATTTCTCTGGGCATGCCAGACGGGCTGCTTGGCGTTGCCTGGCCGTCCATCCAGGGAACTTTCAGGCTGCCTTTGGACGCCATTGGGGCGATCCTCTTTGCCAGTATGGCAGGTTACATGACCTCTAGTTTCTTTAGCGGCAAGATCATTGCCCGCCTGGGCGTTGGCGGGACGCTGGCTGCCAGCTGTGCCCTCACAGCCTCCGCACTTTTGGGTTATACCCTGGTGCCCTCCTGGTGGATGATGGTGTTTCTGGGCGTAGCAGCGGGCCTGGGTGCTGGCGCAATCGACGCGGGGCTCAACACCTACGTCGCTTCCCATTTTGGTGAGGGGCTGATGCAGTGGCTGCATGCCAGCTACGGTTTGGGTGTGACGCTTGGCCCCATTATCATGACGGCTGCCTTAAGTGCTTTCAATTCCTGGCAATTGGGGTACCAGGTGGTGGGCGGCGCCCAGCTGCTGCTGGCTGCCAGCTTTTTGCTGACCATCCGCATGTGGCAGAATGGCGGCGTGCCTCATGCCCCCGAACAGGAACGTCACCTGATGGATTACCAGACGCCATTTTTAGAAACACTCCGACGTCCAATTGTGTGGTTTAACCTGTTGCTTTTTTTCCTGTACACCGGCGCGGAGATGTCCTTTGGCACGTGGACGTATTCTCTGCTCACGCTCTCGCGCAATGTCCCGGTGGAAGTGGCAGGTCTGTGGGCTGGTAGTTACTGGGCAACGTTTACCATCGGGCGTATCATGGCGGGTCTGCTCACAGACCGCTTTGGCGCGGCTAGCTTGTTAAGGGCGGGGTTTCTAGTTGCCCTGGCTGGTTCCCTGTTGCTGTGGTGGAATCCATTTCCGCAGGCAAGTATTATCGCGGTGTCTGC
>JAICRQ010000570.1 GCA_025966435.1 Anaerolineales bacterium
CAACGAATTGGACATTGGGAAATTTCTGACGCAGATACTTCAACGCGGCAGCCGAGGCAGTATTGCATGCCACGACAATAATCTTCGCGCCTTGCTCCAATAGAAAGCGCGCGATCGTGTCGGAAAAATCTCGGATTTGCTTCATCGGGCGCGTACCATAGGGGATATGCTCCTGATCCCCAAAATAGAGGACCGACTCTTCGGGCATCTGCTCACGAATGGCACGCAGCACAGAAATGCCGCCGACGCCAGAGTCGAAGATCCCAATAGGAGAAGTTATGGAGGCTGAGACTGAACTAGTCATGTTGTGCAATGGTTTTGATGATTAACATATCATCCGCAAATTCCAGTTGAAAATACTTCTTTATAAGAGGATCACGTTTAAAAATCTTTAGAAGATTTTCCTTAAGAGCAATATAGATTGAATCATTTCCGTAAATCGTAGGAATAGTGGATACAGTTGTGCCGTGCAGATTACGTTGGAATGACGTCCTGTCCAATGTTAGAGTGTCACAATGATCACGAATTGCAAAACTTAATTGCTTGTATAACAGAAGTAAGGGTTCATTTATTTCTGTAGTATCAAAAACTTCAAATGCCCGCCTCTCAAAAATTCCAGTAGACATATAACTAGATTAACTTTGAGCTTTTTCGACGAATTTTCGAAACAAATTTCTCATGGCCTGCTGATCGGTCAGCCATTCCGGGTGCCATTGGACCGCAACACCAAAAGGATGATCGGGCAGTTCAACAGCTTCAGCCAACCCATCTGGAGCGTGACCCGCAACACGGATAGAAGGTGCAATATCTTTCAATCCCTGGTGGTGCAGGCTGTTGACTTTGAGGATTGGCTCACCGAAGATCTCTGCCATTTGAGTTCCCTCTTCGATCTTCACATTGTGGACCAGCATCGTCCGCATATTGCCAGGATACGAATGATCGAGCGCGTTGGGAAGCTGATCGGGGATATGAGTGTAAAGAGTCCCGCCCAAAGCGACGTTCATTACCTGGCAGCCGCGGCAGATGCCCAGAAACGGTTTGCCGTCCGAGGCAGCAGCCCGGACCATCTTGAGCTCGATTGAATCACGTGCTACGTCTATATCGTCAATGCGCGGATGTGGCTCGCCGGGAGAATACTCCAGCCCAATATCTCCCCCACCCGAGAAAAGAATCCCGTCGAGGCGTGAATAAACCGTATCCCATCCATCCTCCGCGATAAGCGAGGGGATAAGGACCGGCACACCTCCTGCCTGCATGACAGCGTTGATATAGGACTGCATCAGCATGACCGTTGGCTGCCCATAGGGAGTTTTGGATTGGTTGGTTGTGATTCCAATGAGAGGTTTCATACCTTAATTGTAAAACAAAAAAGACCCTAAGGGTTTGGAAACCCTTAGGGTCTGATGTACAGAATTAATCAAACTTCTGCTTGAGGCGGGCGGATTTACCCGTGCGCTGGCGCATGAAGTAAAGCTGCGCCCGGCGGACCTGGCTGTGGCGTTCGACCACGATCTTGTCAATGCGGGGAGAGCGGAGCAGGAACGTGCGCTCCACGCCGATGCCGTTGGATGCCATACGGCGGACCGTGATGGAGTGGTCGTTGCCACCCTTGCGCGTGCGGATCACTGTGCCCTTGAACTCCTGGATGCGCTCGCGTTCACCTTCCTTGATTTTCACATGTACGCTAACGTTATCGCCAGATTTCACGGTGGGGATTTTCTCATTTTGTTTGGCTTCGAGAGCCTTGATAATGTCTGCCATTGTATATCTTCCTTAAGTAGATGATTACTTGAAACGCGACGGCGGATTATAGCACGCCTTTTCGATATTCACAAGCGGTTATCAGGTTATGCCCTGTCGCCGCTAGCTATATTTCCGGATTGCCAGCACAGCGTTATGTCCGCCAAAACCGAAGGCATTGCTCAGCGCAAGATGAATTTTCCGTTCGCGCGCCTCATTCGGGATGTAATCGAGATCACATTCCGGGTCAGGTGTTTCATAATGGATCGTTGGCGGCAGCACGCCCTCACGCACCGCCTGCACACAGAAGATCGCCTCTAACGCGCCGGTCGCGCCCATCATGTGTCCCGTCATGGATTTGGTCGAGGAAACAGGGACCTCATAGGCCTTTTCCCCGAAGGCAGCTTTGATGGCGCGAGTCTCAGATTGGTCATTGAGCGACGTCCCCGTACCGTGAGCGTTGATGTACCCAACGTCCTCAACCATGGCTCTGGCAGATGCTAAAGCCATCTGCATCGCCGCGGAACCGCCCTCGCCGTTTTCATGCGGCGCCGTGACGTGGAACGCATCTGCCGTCGCGCCGTAGCCTGCCAGCTCTGCCAGGATATTCGCGCCGCGCGCTCTGGCATGGGATTCGGTTTCGAGAACGAGAACCGCGGCTCCTTCCCCCATCACCAGCCCATCGCGATTTTTATCAAAGGGCTGGGGCGCCATCGAGTAATCCTCATTCCGGCGTGACATG
>JAICRQ010000436.1 GCA_025966435.1 Anaerolineales bacterium
CATCCAGTAATCGGTGGACAAACTACGCGCAAAGACCCACATCACGTTCTCGTCTCCGGTGATTCCATGGATGAGGAGCATCAGTCGAGGGGAGGCGGATGTCGATTCGCGGACTCGCAACGTCCAGTCTTTGAAGGTGATCAGTGATGTGCTATTTGGGTCGGGCACGCTTGAGAATCCATTCGATAGCCAGGAAAATCCCGAGAATGAGAATGACAGGAAAGAGTGCTGCCAGCAAACAGACAAACCCCATCCCCGCGGCACCCTCGCCGTAGAACACCCAGATCAACGCCACGCCGACGACAAACAAAAGGATAAACGCGCCGAACACCAGACGGATATTCGTCTGCTTTGCGTACTCACGTAGATCTTTCAATTAGACACTCCTCTGCTGATAAACGCCAATACTGCGCCGCCAGCGGTTTCGCCACGTAAATAAATTCCTAAGCTGTGGCAAAGCGGCTTCCACTGCCTCCTCACCGCGCTTGGTGACCTCGTGCACGTCCACAAGGTCAAGCGTATCGATATCGTATACCTGCGGGCGAATGATCACTTCCGGGCGGTCCATCTCGAGCCGATATTGTGTCACAGCCCGCGAGGTAATGTCAAGGGAGCGCGAAAATATATCCCAAACCGAGTCATAGCGCGTTTTGCTCAATACGCGGGAAACCATTCGTCCGATCCAATATCTCTCAAATGGGAGCCTCCACGTTTGTGGAGGCACACCCATCGGCTGGGTCAACACCACCGCGACGACGGGCAAGCGCGGCGCAAGCATCCGCGCCGGTATCACCGGGACCGGATCCAACGTGCCGCCATCCACCAATTCGAGTCCGTCGATATAGCGCGCCGGGAAGATACCTGGCATGGCGATCGTCGCCAGCATGGCGTCGACAACGCGCCCTTTCTTCAAAAGAACTTCACTGCCACTTTTCAGATCTACCGCGGTCAGCACACAGGGCAGCTTGAGATCCTCAAATGTGATATCGCCGATCATCTCTTCGAGCAAACGCGTGACGCCTGCCAGCCCTATAAGAGAGGGACCATCATTCGGCAAGTGACCGTAGAACTGGGTCTGGTCGAGTGAGGCAAATGTCTCCTCGAGCTTATCGGGGGCATAGCCCAGAGCATACAAGGCAGCGATCAATCCGCCAAAGCTTGTTCCTGCTACCCCTCGTACTCGAAACCCTTCCTTCTCCAGGCGGCGAATCACACCGATATGTGAATTTCCCTTGGCGCCACCGCCGCCTAATGCTAAGGTAATATCCATAAAATATACTGAACCTCCATATGCTATACTCTAAAAGCAACGCTCAAGCGCGAATAAATTGTACGAAAAACCTTCATGGACCTCGGATGATCGCATTGGTAACATTGTCCATATAGTTATGACATCCTCAAATCGCTTATCTTACATTACCGGCCTGGACGGGATCCGCGCCATGGCGGTGATGGCTGTCCTCTTTTATCATGCCAACACTCCCTGGGCGCTCGGGGGATTTTTAGGCGTTGAGACATTCTTTGTCCTCTCGGGCTTCCTGATCACCTCGCTCCTGTTAGCGGAATGGCGATCCACGAATGGGATTGACCTCAAACAGTTCTGGCTGCGACGCGCTCGCCGTCTGCTCCCGGCAGTATGGCTTCTTCTGCTGGCATTACCTGCCGTAGCAGTGCTATTTGCCCCCGACGCCCTGCTACGCCTGCAAGAAGATATTCCAGCTGCTTTGCTATATATAACGAATTGGGTGTACATCCTTCGCGAAGTGCCTTACTTTGAAGCCTTCGGTCGCCCGCCGCTCCTGCAACACCTCTGGTCCCTGGCTGTAGAAGAACAATTTTACCTGTTATGGCCGTTGATTCTGCTCGCCCTGCTCCGCATATCAAAAGGCAACCGGTCCGGATTGTTTTTTGCCACCTTCGTTATGATCGCGCTATCCACACTTTGGATGGCAACGCTTTATTCACCTGACGTAGATCCCTTGCGCGTCTATTACGGGACCGATACGCGTGCTGCCGGATTCATTGTCGGTGCGCTGCTGGCGATGGTATGGTGTCCGCCGCAAACCTCGCAGACGAGGGGCAGCGGTTTACATGAGACATTCGGCTGGATCGGGTTGCTCGCCTTGATGCTGCTCTACAACAGGCTTAATGAATTCCAGCCATTGTTGTACCGTGGCGGCATTCTTATCACCGCTTTAGCGAGCGCCATGCTGATCGTTGGGGCATCCTCTCCAAACACGTTAATTAGCAGAATCCTTGAAACGAGAACCTTGCGCTGGATCGGTTCGCGGAGCTACAGTATATATCTGTGGCACTGGCCCGTATTCATGCTGACACGCCCGGGCTTCGACGTTCAACTTCAACTGCCCACCTTATGGATTCGAATCGGGCAGGTTGTGCTGACGTTTCTTCTGGCTGAGTTCAGCTATCGCTGGGTCGAAACGCCGTTCCGCCAGAACGGATTCCGGGCGGGCCTGCATTCGTTACGGACAGCGTTCCGAACGTGGTCCCTCCCTCGACGGCTGGGCGTGGGTGCGGGAATCGTTTCGGCAAGCCTGTTGTTGGTCTGGCAGGGGGCACTTCATCAGGTTATTTCGAGCAATTCTCCGGAGGAAAGTCCGGTCACGCAAAGCACATCTTTGCCTGACTCTGTGGGGAACCCTCCCACATTGCCAGCCCAAAGCACGCCTTTCCCGACAGCTGATGCAATTCTCCCAGCATCTTCTCGTCGCACCGCCACACCAGATGCCGATCTGCCGCGCGTGACCTTCATCGGCGATTCGATCATGCAGGGCGCGGCGCCGATGTTTGATGATGTACTGGGTGAGGATATTTACATCGACGCCGCACGCAAACGCAAAATGGAAGATGTCCCTGCCCTGGTCCAGACTCTTTCCAGGGAGGGACATCTCTCACATGTGGTTGTGATTCACCTGGGCAGCAACCGCCCGTTTGAAGATCCTGTGTTCGATGAAGTGATGGAAACCTTACTCGCTCACGATGTGGAACGGGTCATCTTCATCAACGTCCATCGTCCCATTGGCTGGGAAAACTATCTCAACAAGAAATTCGATGAAGGCGTCGCGCGCTGGCCGCAGGCAGAACTCATTGACTGGGATGCGATCGCGCACAGCAAACAAGAGTGGTTTATCAAAGATCAAACGCACTTGAGCTTCGTTGGCAGCGAGGCATACGTCAATGCGATCCAAGAGAAATTAGAAACACATCCATAGCTCAATTTGCTAGGGACACGGCGGCGGAGTTCCTGCCGCTGTAGCCATTTGGCAAATTGCTGTTTGTGTGGCTGAAATAGATTCCAATGTTTGCTGCACGGCAGTTTGCGTTTCATTCGGTGTACTAGTTGGCGCAGTCGTAGGCGTCCTCGTCGGGTCGGGATCCTTTTCTACCCGAATGGATACAGGCAGAACGGAGCCAAAATACGTTCCATCAGCATGAGCAAAGCGCCAATTGCCGGTGTACGTCCCAGCCGCATTCGGCGCGTCCAGATCCACAGACAATGTCGTCCATTTGCCCGGTTCTATCTTATTGCTCAACCTCCCGCCATTGCCACCCAATCTCTCACCGCTGACATGCACCAGGTTATACAGG
>JAICRQ010000179.1 GCA_025966435.1 Anaerolineales bacterium
TGGACAACAACTCTGATGGAGGAATGCCAGGAAGTGGGCATTGACTATTTCTCATCACCATATGATTTCAATGCGATCGACTTCTTGGACCAGTATGTGCCGGTTTACAAGGCGGGCTCCGGCGAAATCGACTGGATCGAAGCCCTGGAGCGTATGGCAAGCAAGGGCAAGCCTATCTTTGTGGCAACGGGCGCATCCACAATAGGCGAAGTGCAGAAGGCTGTCCATGCGATATTGAAGATCAACAAGCAGCTCGTGTTGATGCAGTGCAATACAAACTACACAGCAAGCCCGGATAACTATGACCATTTGCATATCAACGTGTTGAAGACTTACACGATGATGTTCCCCGACGTGATTCTGGGACTCTCTGACCACACCCACGCGGTCGCTCCCGTCCTCGGCGCGGTGACGTTGGGCGCGCGCGTCATCGAACGTCACTTCACCGATAGCAACAACCGTGAAGGCCCCGACCACAAGTTTGCGATGGATCCTGACAAATGGGCGCGCATGGTCGAAGAGACGCGTTTCCTTGAGCGTTCTCTCGGCTCCGCCGATAAATTCATTGCCGAGAATGAAAAGGATACTGCTGTTGTGCAGCGTCGCTGCCTGCGCGCCGCGCGTGACATCCAGGCGGGAGAGGTCTTCACCCGCGACATGATCGATGTGCTTCGTCCTGCCACTGTGGGCGCGATCAAGCCTGACCAAATCGAAAATGTCATTGGCACAAAGGCTCTGCATGATTTCAAATATGGACAAGAACTTCGCTGGACAGATCTCGGCGCATCATAAAATCTTAAACACGAAGTACACAAAGGTCACGGAGGATTCTTTTTGAAGACTTAAACTTTGTGTACTTCGTGTCCTTTGTGTTTAATGTATGAGAATCATCTATTTCAGCAAGAACTACACTCCGCACGATTATCGTTTTCTGTCTTCACTATCTGGGACCGATCATGAAGTATTCTATTTAAAGCTAGAAGTAAACAAACGCCAGACGGAAGATCGGCCTGTTCCTGAAAACATTCAGCAGATTTTGTGGGCTGGTGGGAGACGTGAATTCCGTTGGCGCGATCTGCCACGTTTGACCTTAAACTTTAAACATTTGACCCAAAAACTCAAACCGGATTTGATTCACGCGGGACCGATACAGACCTGCGCCTTCCTCGCTGCCCTGAGCGGTTTTCGTCCAATCCTGACGATGTCCTGGGGGTATGACCTGGTGATGGACGCCGATAAAAGTGCATGGATGAAATGGGTGACACGATACACGTTGAAGCGCAGCGCCTTCTTTGTCAGCGATGCAAATATCTCACGCAATAAAGCCGTGGAATTTGGAATGAACCCGGCAAAGACCATGATCTTTCCCTGGGGAACAGATATCGAGCATTTCACTCCCAAACCCTTTAAACCTTCCAGCCTTAAACCTTTTACCCTCTTCTGCAGCCGCACCTGGGAGCCGATCTACGGTGTGGGTGTGCTGGCAAAAGCATTTGTGAAAGTCGCCTCGAAGAATCCAAATGTGAATCTCATTTTGTTGGGCGGGGGCTCGCAGGGAGGCAAGATCCGTCAGATCCTGATAAATGGCGGCGTTCTGGATCAGGTCCATTTTGGCGGGTATATCTCCCAGGCAGATTTGCCGCGCTGGTATCACATGGCGGATCTCTATATTTCCCCCTCGCACGTGGACGGGTCCTCTGTCACATTGATGGAAGCCCTGGCAAGCGGACTTCCCTGCCTCGTTTCGGATATTCCGGGCAACAAAGAATGGATCGAGGACGGAGTCAACGGCTGGCTGTTCCGCGATGGCGATGCAGATGACTTGGCAGCGAAGATTTTAGACGTGATCAAAAATCGTGAGTTATTTACGAAAATTGGGGAAGCGGCGCGAAAGACTGCGGAAGAAAAAGCAGACTGGAAAAAGAACTTTGGTAAACTTCTCGAGTCCTACAACCGTGTCATTGCGAGCCCGTAGGGCGAAGCAATCTCCTGGAGGCAACAGTGCTGACATTCGAAAAACTTGTCGAAGGCTTTCGCGAACTCGGTGTGAAGGAAGGGGATACGCTGCTTGTCCACAGCTCGTACAAATCGTTCGGCGAGGTAGATGGCGGCCCACAAACTGTGATCCGTGCCCTGGAAGCGGCACTCGGTCCGGAAGGGACGCTCATCATGCCGACCTTCAACTTCGACTTTAACAAAGGCGTCCCGTGGGATGTGCGCTCTACGCCTTCGAAGATGGGCATCCTTACCGAGCTCGTGCGAAAGGATCCGCGCGCGAAACGGGTCTTTCATCCTTTTTATTCGTTTGCCATTTTGGGGAAGCACTCGGAAGTGCTTGGCAGTCTCCGCTACAAGAGCAGCTATGAACGCAATTCTGTCTTCGGTAAACTGCGCGACCTTGACGGCAAGATCATGGTGATCGGGTTGTCATACACGAACAGTATGACCTTCTTCCATCATATCGAGCAAATGGAAGGTGTCGATTATCGCTTCCTCAAGCAGTTCACAGGCGAAGTAACAGATGAGAATGGCAACACCTATACCGACACCTTTGAGATGCTCGTGCGAGACACTGATAAGGGCGTCATCACCGAAGTGGACCCGATGGGTCAGTTGATGGAGAAGGCTGAAATCGTCAAAGTCAGCAAGATCGGTGAAGCAGAGGTGAAGTTGATGAAGGCGAATGAAGTCTACGAGTTCACAGCACGTGAAATGAAGCGCGATCCGCATTTGTTGTATTACATTGAGAAGAAGTGAAACCCTACACCTCCCTCAAATCCATCCTCGCCGAGTTTTTCCCTCTGCACCGCACCCTCGCTTCCGACGACCACGACAAAACATTAGAGATTATTGGCTCATACATGCCCGACTCGTCGAACTACACCATCGAGACTTACGCGCCGGGCACTCCCGTCTGGACGTGGAAGGTGCCGGAACGGTACGTTGTGCATGAAGCCTATCTGGAAACCGAAGACGGCGAACGGATGGTGGATTTTAAGGACAATCCGCTGCACATCGTTTCGTACTCCTTACCGATTGACGAAGAGCTTTCCTTTGCAGATCTCCAGCCACATTTGTATTTCAATGAGAAGCGTCCACACACGATTCCATGGATTTTCAAATATTACGAACGCGATTGGGGGTTCTGCCTGCCGAAAAACCTCTTCGATACACTTCCTCGTGACAAAAAATATCGCGCAGTGATTAAGTCCGAATTCATCACACATCCTGCTCAGGGTTTCAAAGTCGCAACAGCTGTCATTCATCCCAATGAAGGACCTAATCCCGAGGCAGGGGAATTCCTCGTACAGGCGCATACCTGTCACCCGATGCAAGCCAACGATGACGGCGCGGGTGTCGTAAGCGCGATCGAGCTGGCGCGGCGCCTCGCCGAGAATCCTCTTCCGGCTGGCTCGATGAGTGTCCGCTTCTGGTTCGGACCGGAAACCATCGGCACGATCGCCTGGCTCGCGCACAATGAGTCGCTCATCCCCAACCTGCGCGGTGGTATCTTCATGGAAATGACGGGCAATCAAAATAAAATCGCCTGGCATCACACCCGGCAGCACAACCACCTCCTCGACCGAATTATCAATGACCAATTACGAAATATCGACCACGAAGAACGCGACTTCGCCTCCGCCCCCGCCAACGACGAACGCGTCATCAACGGTCCCGGCGTCAACGTGCCGTGTATCTCACTCAACCGCTTTCCTTACGATGAGTACCACACCACCGACGATAATCTCGACATCATCCACGAAGACATGCTCAGTGGCGCTGCGCAAATCGCTGAAGAGATCGTCCGTATTTATGCCAGCAATTACATTCCGAAGCGCACGTTCCGTGGCCCTGTGTTCCTCAGCGGGCATGGTCTCTGGGTAGATTGGCGTGAGAATTGGGCGCTCAACCGCGCCATCGAAAAAATCATGATGCGCTTCGAGGGTGAGCATACGGTCTTCGACATTGCTGAGCAAGTTGGGCTCGATTATTGGACGGTACGTGATTATGTTGAGAAGTTCAGGGCAAAGGGATTTGTGACGGCCGTTCCGATTCCTTCGGAGGCACATAATAAGTAAGTCCGACACCTGCACCGAACCGCAGGTGTGGTGGTGCCAAGCCGACCTACATTCGCTATGAAACCCAGAGTTATCGCCATCATTCAAGGTCGCATGTCCTCCTCGCGTTTGCCGGGGAAGATCCTTGCCGATATTGCTGGTCAGCCCATGCTGCAGCGCGTCTTCCTGCGGACCTCACGGGCGGCTACCGTGACCGAAACCATCTTCGCCACGACGACCGATCCTTCGGACGATCCCGTTGCGGAATATTGTGATTTCAGCGGAATCCCGTTTACGCGCGGCAGCCTCTACGATGTGCTCGACCGTTATTATCAGACAGCCAAACAAGCAAATGCAGATGTGGTTGTGCGTGTCACTGCCGACTGCCCCGTTATGGATCCCACATTGATCGATGATGTCGTTAGCACTTTGCTCAACAGTCAATATGACTTCGCCTGCAACCGTCTGCCGCCTCCCTGGCATCGGACATATCCCATTGGTTTGGATGTCGAAGCCTGTACGTTCCATGTTTTGGAGAAAGCCTGGAGGGATGGGAGGGAACCCCAACATCGTGAACACGCCATGCCGTACCTTTATGAAGGTGTTGAGCTTTCAGTGGTTAGTCGCCAGCTTTCGGAAGGCGTGTCCCCACGAGGGTTTCGAATCGCTCTCTTAAACAACTCTACAAATTTCGGTGATTACCGCTGGACCGTGGATACGCCGGAAGACCTCGAATTCATGCGCCAGGTTTACCGTCGCTTCGACAGTCGCGATGATTTCACATGGAAGGAAGTTTTGGAACTGGTTCACAAAGAACCGCAACTGATGCAAATTAACGCCAACGTCAAGCATAGAACTCTCAAAGACTTAGACACCCGCGCAACCGACGGCTAATTACCAATTACTAATTACTAATTACTGGTTACCATTTACGAATGCCCTTTATCACTTTTTTCTCCGCTCCCAAGCCCTTTACCAACCCTCACATTGCGATGATTCAGCGCAACGCGATACAGTCGTGGACTCTTCTGCCTGATGTGGAAGTAATTCTGCTTGGCGAAGAGACAGGTCTTGCCGAGGCGGCTCATGAACTTGGAGTACGACATATCTCGCAGGTCAAGCGTAATGCGAATGGCACTCCATTGATCGCATCCATGTTTGAGTTGGCGCGCAAAAACAGCAGCAGTGAGCTGCTCTGCATCATCAATGCGGATATGATCCTTATGCCGGATTTCGTTGAAGCAGCGCGCAGGTCCCACATACTGCGCGACAAATTCGTGTTGCTCAGCCAGCGCTGGGATTTAGACATCACACAACCACTTGAATTCATCGAAGGCTGGCAAAATCGTCTATCGTCCATGGTCCATCGTCAGGGAAGCCTTCATCGCCCTGCCGGCTCCGACTTTTTCCTCTTTCCTCTTTCCACTTTCCACGAAATTCCCAATTTCACCATCGGCCGCGCGGGCTGGGACAATTGGATGATTTACAAAGCCCGCAAGGAAAAATGGACGGTGATCGACTGCACGCCGTCAGTTATGATTGTCCATCAAAATCATGACTACAGTCACCTCCCTGGCGGGAAACCGCATTACGAGCATCCTGACACGAATGAGAATATTCGCCTTGCCGGTGGTGAAGCCAATATCCGCTACACCATTTTGGATGCAACGCATCAACTTGTAGATGGTAAACTTGTCCGCCCGAAGCTCACGTATCTGCGCTTCATGCGCGGCGTGGAATTACTCCTGCGTAAATTTTTCTTCTTCCTGCCAGCGCCCATGATCGAGAATGTGGCACGACCAAAACGCTGGAAAAAGAGAATACAAAAGATATTTGGAAAACGATAATCGAACCTCGAGTCCCGAATCACGAGTATCGAAAATGCGTAAAGGTCAAAACCCTGCCAAATTCGTCAAAGACGTCGCCCGCCCCGAGCGGATCACAGTCGCGCTGCTGAACTTCATTCCTTTTCTGAGCGGCTTCTACGCCGAGACATTGGATGTCTTGAAAGTCTGTATGGAGTCGATGCGAAAGGATGCAGGCTTGCCGTTCGACCTCATGGTCTTCGATAACGGATCCTGTCCCGAGGTGCGTGACTTTCTCGTCAAGGAAAAAGAAGAAGGACGAATCCAGTATTTAATCCTTGCTGAGAAGAATATGGGCAAAGGCGGCGCCTGGAATGTGATGCTGGCAGGCGCGCCGGGTGAGATCATTGCATACACAGATAGTGACGTTCTATTTTCCCCAGGTTGGCTCAAGCGCTCTGTAGAGATTCTGGAAACGTTTCCTAACGTCGGCATGGTGACTGCGCGTCCCTTCCGCACGCCGCCTGGGTTCTTGGAAGCTACACTCAAGTGGGCGCGGAAAAACGCCATGCTGGAAGAAGGTCAATTTATTCCGTGGGAGACATTTCTGGAATTCAATCTCTCGCTGGGACAGACAGAGGAAGAGAACAAAAAAGTATATGCAGAGACTAGAGATTGGAGAATTAGCTATCAAGGTTTGACCGCAATAGCAGGTGCGTCACACTGGCAGTTCACTTCTTACAAATCCACGCTCCAGCAATTCCTTCCCTTTGATATGGATAAACCGATGGGGCAGGTCCGCCAGCTGGATAAGCGTATGAACGATGCTGGTTTGCTCCGGTTGATGGTGCCTGAGCCGCTGGCGATGAATCTGTCTAATACGCTGGGGTATTTGCGAGGAGAGTTGAAGGAAAATGTAACAAGAAAGAAGAAAGAAGGTTTAGTGCGTCGCGTGCTGGAATTGGGACCGATTAAGAAAATGTTGTTGGCAGTGTATAACAAGATATTCACTTGGTATTATTCGTGACCAAGAAAATTTTTATCTCCGCCGATCATGGCATGGCGATCATCTACTTTCTTCAGAGCGACGTCGTCTCGACGCTGCTCGACGAGGGTGTTGAAATTGTCGTTCTTACCGATGACGAAACCA
>JAICRQ010000451.1 GCA_025966435.1 Anaerolineales bacterium
CTGCCGGTCCCGCAGGTTGATCGACAACTTCGGGCGTCGACACAGGGGACGGCAGAGGGTCATAGTTCGTGCGTGCAACAATGTTGAACTCGCTCACCAGAGTCGTCAGTGCCTGATCCATACTCTGCGTGGATTGGTAGGTAGCTTCAGCAGCACGGTTGATGTTCGTCAATTCAGGAGCGGTGAGTGCCGGCAAGCCCAGCCCTACAGCGTAATGCACATCAATGTCATCGGGTTCCACAACGATCAAGAAAACAAACCCGTTGTCTTTACGCTCGCCGCTAGGCAAGCCGAGTTTCATGTAACGCAGGAAATGGACTGCGCAGTTGGTCCGAATGCCGACCTGCTCTTGTGGCAGAATGAGAATCATTGTCTGAGCAATCGCATCGTCGTTCAGCCGGTCAAGAACCCTATCCACTCGGTTGACCGCCTGCTCTGAGGCGTAGAGTTCCCAGCCGACCGTCCAATGAGGCTGCAGCAAATCATAGGAGAAGCCATAATCAGGTGCAAAACCGTCCCCACAGAGCGTCTGCTGGGCAATGGTCTCAGCCCGGGCTGGCGCGAAATAACCAAACAAACTAATTGCCAACCCAATCATGACAACCAGCCTGTATGCCCACCTCGTTGAATTCAGCTTCATAAAATGTTTTAGCAAAGTTAGATTTCTCATTCTTTGAATGAGCCGCTTAATCCACAGATGTCTACAAAGAACACTTGCGCATGAATTATTAAAATTTATAGTATCGGGAAATCATTACATCAACAATAAGGAATCTCCCTAATAAATTGGGGGATCTTGAATAGACTGTTTCAGAAGAACTAATCATCAGTCACAATGACCAGGTATGCATTCAGTCGCTCTTTTATGGCATTTTCAGCAACGGCAGGAAGCATCGCTCCGTGTATCCAGATGGAAGCGTGCTGGAGGGTGAGGATTATCGGGATAAGTAGGCTTAGGGTGGTCTCCTGAAAAGTCGCTGAGCCACTTGCCAGCAAAAGTGCTACAATGGATTTGTAGGCATAGCACACATAAAGGTGGGTAATGTATTGTTCTTGAAGATTTCGAAAGGAGTCCATCATGAAACGAAGGAATCCGATCCTAGCTGGCTTCTTTAACGCCTTAATCCCCGGGTCAAGCCATTTATATGTGGGCAACAACTGGCTCAAGTTTGTCCTGTTCTTTGTGGTGAACAGCCTCATAATTCTTCTTGCGATCCTGCTGGGCAACAATATTCAAAATGTCCGCGAATATACCCTGCCTGAGGGACTATGTACGGGCACCCTTCTGTTTGGTATCTTCGCATTTCTGTTTTATAGTGGCATGAAAATGGCGTCCGAGCGCAACAGCGGAACCGATAGTGCCGCGCATTATCAGTCCATGCGGACTCCTATCTCCGAGGATGATCCGGTCACCAGACTAGCGAGGCTTCAAAGACAGCGTGATGAAGGTCTGATCTCAAGCGAGCAACAGGCAACTGGAAAGGAAGAGATCAAGTCGAAAAAGAAATGAATATTCAACTCCATTGAGACACCAGATTTGAAAATCCATTTCTCCCTCTTGACATCTGCTTCCCTCCGTCATACAATCCCGCCCAATACAATAACAAAAACGCCGACGAGGACGAGTACGCTTCAAAGCGATTTCCAGAGAGCCTTGTGGAACTTGGTGTGAGCAAGGCAAAAGCGCAGAAGCCGAATGGACCTCCGAGTTGTGAAGAGAAAGTTACTAGAGAGTAGTAACAAGTACCAGAGACGGGAACTGCACCCGTTACCCAGCAGAGTTACTTAGCCGACTAGCAGACAAGTGACTAGTAGACTAGCTAACTACAAGAGTGACGCTGGCTTCCTTCTCCCTGTTGCATCACGACAGGGAATTTTGTTTAACAGCAGGCGTTAACCTGGGTGGCACCACGGGAGTCCCCTCTCGTCCCAACGGACGGAGGGGATTTTAATTTAAGATATTCGAGCGTCGATATTCAGTTTTCGAGTATCCGGTATCGAATATCAGATGGAGATTTATTATGTTACTCGAAGCCACTACAACTCAAACTATTATTCGTGAGATCAACACAGACCTGGAAACACCCGTCAGCCTCTATCTGAAGCTGCGCGGGGATGGCGCTTCCTTTTTATTGGAGTCCGTCGAAGGTGGAGAGCGGATCGCGCGCTATTCCTTTATCGGCATCCAGCCGCGCGCCGAATATATCCTGCGGGATGGGCAGGTCGAAGTCAAGGAAAATGGCAAGACCCGCACGGTCCAGCTCGGCGGCGACCCTACGCGCTTCCTGCAGGAAGAGATGAGTCGCTTTTCGACGGAGCGTCTGCCCAATGCTCCGCGCTTTACAGGTGGGTTGGTAGGTTATCTGGGATATGAGTCGGTCCGCTACTTTGAGCCAACACTACAGCCGAGAATAACAGCCGCGCAAACCCCAGACGGAATTTATCTCCTCGCCGATACTATTGTCGCTTTTGACCACGCCCGGCGCAGCATCTTCCTTATCGCCAATGTGCTGGATGGCGATGTCGGCGCTGCGAACCGTAAGCTCGATCAGATCACCGAGCGCATATCTCAGCCGCTGCCTCCTGCCAGCAAGACAAATATCACGCCATCCGAAATCCGCTCGAATATGACGCAGGAAACCTACGAAACAATGGTCTTTGACGCCAAAGAGCATATCGCCGCGGGCGACATTTTCCAGGTGGTTCTTTCGCAGCGCTTCACGCGTGAGACCAGCGTAGAATCCTTCGACGTGTATCGCGCCGTGCGGCGGCTCAACCCTTCGCCCTATATGTTCTTTTTCGATTTCGGGCTTGTGGATGGCGAACCGTTATTTATTGTCGGATCGTCGCCTGAGATGTTTGTCCGTTTGGAGGGACGCACCGCCTCCCTTCGCCCCATCGCCGGGACGCGCCCTCGAGGAGCCGATTCCGAGGCAGATACGGCTCTTGCCAAAGACCTGCTCGCCGACCCCAAGGAACGCGCCGAGCACGTGATGCTAGTGGATCTCGGCCGTAACGACCTGGGGCGTGTCTGCGAATATGGTACAGTCAAGGTCTCCGACTTCTTCACGATCGAGCGTTACTCGCACGTCATGCACATCGTTTCCCACGTGGAAGGGACCCTGCGCCGCGGGCTGACAGCCTTTGACCTGGTGCGCGCTGCCTTCCCCGCCGGAACGGTGAGCGGCGCGCCGAAGATCCGGGCGATGGAGATCATCTCTGAGTTGGAACCTGACGCACGCGGCGCCTATGCAGGCATGATCGGTTACTTCGGTTTCGATGGCGCGATGGACACTTGTCTGGCCATCCGCACGATGGTCGGGCGCGGAGGGACCGTCAGCGTGCAGGCCGGCGCTGGCATCGTCGCAGATTCGGATCCGGCGACAGAATTCCAGGAGACCGTCAACAAAGCGTCTGCCATGTTAAGAGCAATTGATATGGCTGAAGCTAACTCATGACCATAGACGATGGACAATAGACCATAGACTCAACA
>JAICRQ010000479.1 GCA_025966435.1 Anaerolineales bacterium
CATTCGGGGCGGTCTTCCTCGTAATTCCCGAGCGCTGCGCTGATCCCGCCCTGCGCTGCGCCGGTATGAGAGCGCGTCGGGTAGAGTTTGCTGATGACAGCCGTCTTGGCGCCGCGCGAGGCATATAAACCTGCCATGAGCCCCGCGCCCCCCGCACCGACCACCACGACTTCAAACTGATGAACGTTTGCCATGAAAAGTGACTCCTAGGACGTCCAGATTACGTACATTGCAATTAAGCTTGCAACAATTGCATAGGCAATAATGAAATTGCGCGACCAGCGCCGTGCCCCTGCGCTGGTGAAATAATCATCGAGAATCTCCAGCACACCATGAACGCCGTGCCCGCAGACGACCAGAATGAAAGCAGTAACCATCAGCTTGGCAAGAATGGTCATCCACACCTGCTCCAGCGGATTCGCCGCCAGGTGCGGGAAGAACGCCCAGTACAGGATATCGCCGAAGTTTGCGCCGGTTCGCGCGCTGATGCTCAACGCACCAAGGATGCCTACCAGGATCAATCCATACATGGCGATCACCGTGAAGCGCGTGAACGCCCACATGAACATCTCGAAATTGAGCCCGCGCTTGGAAACCGGAAGGGTTCTGGTCGCCATCTCTAGCCTCCAAACGCGCTGCGCAGTACTACAAAGACCGCATAGCCTGCCAACAGAGCATACACAATCCACTGGATATTGAAAGCCAGTTGGAAATGCTCAATCCATCTCGGGACCAGGTCTAGAATCGTGATTCGCAAGCCATTGATGACATGGAACAAGCCAAAGACCAGCAACAGGATTTGCACGAACCAATTGCCAAAAATGGCGTTGGCAAAACTCATTCCCAGTAGTGAGAGGATATACAAGGTGAAGAAAATAAACAGAGCGCTGCCGCCGATACGGTGCATAATGTAAGCCAGGTATGGGCTTCCTCCCCGATAACTCAAACCGCTCGACAGGCTGATATTTCGTCTCAAACTCATCGAGACCTCCACATGAAAATCATGATCTTAAGCAACAGTATTTTACCCCTTCATCATCTGAAATGCTACTTTTAAGCAAAACCGTGCCCGTTTGAGGGCACGGTAGACTGGTTAGAGGCTCACTGTATAGTAGTTTAGATTACTGCTCGCTTAGTCCATATGCTTGATCACGGCATCGGCAAACTCAGAGCACTTGACCTCCGTCGGGTTATCCATCAACCGAGCAAAATCATACGTGACTGTCCTGGCATTGATGGCGCCTTCCATGCCTTTGACGATCAGGTCTGCGGCCTCGGTCCAGCCCATGTAGCGGAACATCATCTCGCCAGAGAGGATGACCGAGCCAGGATTGACCTTGTCGAGGTCGGCGTATTTCGGCGCGGTGCCGTGGGTTGCCTCGAAGATGGCGTGACCTGTCATATAGTTGATGTTCGCGCCGGGGGCGATACCGATCCCACCGACCTGCGCTGCGAGTGCATCGGAAATATAATCGCCGTTCAAGTTCATGGTCGCGATGACATCATAGTCTTTCGGGCGGATCAGCACAAATTGCAGGGTCACATCCGCAATGGAGTCTTTCAACAGCAATTTGCTCCTCCACTTGCCGTCACCATGCGTGTCCCACAGACTCAGGGCTTCTTCCACTTCCGCTTTGATCTTGCTCTGCTGGGCGGGAGACATCATCTCGAATCCGGGGTCGATCATCCTTGCATTTTCTTCCGCAGAGAGGTTCGGATTCTTTTCCTTATTCCCCAGAATCCAACTCTCGCGCTCCGTCACAACGTCGTTGCGGAACTCGCGTTTCCCGAGGGCATAGCCCCAGTCCTTGAACGCGCCTTCCGTGAACTTCATAATATTACCCTTGTGGACGATATTCACGCTCTTGCGCTTGTTCGCCAGCGACCAGCTAATCGCGGCGCGCACCAGGCGTTCCGTCCCTTCTACGGAAACGGGCTTGAGACCAATGCCTGATGTATCGGGAAAGCGCATCTTGGCATATTCTTTGGGGAACGCTTCCTGGAAGACTTCCTTAAATTTCTTATTTTCTTCCGTATCGTTCTGGAACTCAATGCCTGCATAAATGTCCTCCGTGTTTTCACGGAAGACGACCATATCTACATGCTCGGGATGTTTCACTGGAGACGGCACACCACTGTAGTACCGTATAGGGCGCTGACAGACGTACAGGTCCAGAAGCTTGCGCAGGGCGACATTCAGTGAACGGATACCGCCTCCGACGGGCGTTGTGAGCGGTCCCTTAATTCCTACCAGGAATTCATTGAATGCCTCGGTCGTCTCATCCGGCAGCCAGCTCTGGAACATCTTGAACGATTTCTCGCCCGCGTAAACTTCCATCCAGTGGACTTTGCGTTTGCCGCCGTAGGCTTTCTCCACCGCCGCATCGAACACACGCACAGATGCGCGCCAGATATCCCGCCCGGTGCCATCGCCTTCCACAAAGGGAATGATCGGATGATCGGGCACCTCTAACCTTCCATCTTTGACGGAAATTCTCGCCCCGCCCTCGGGAACCTTGACATTTGTATATGCCATGTAAGTCTCCTCACAAAGTGATGCGCGGGATTATAACATTCGGCACTCGAACATACCGAGTGATGAATTCGCGAGAAAATAATCTGCTTGACTGCAACGCTTCCGGTAGTCGCCTGCCCTTGACAAAGAACCTGCTCTGCGTAGAATCACGCCGAAATGACCAGCCGTTTCCTTCGGGACCTCCGACTCGCTGCCATTCCACGAGCATATTCTTCCCGGATTTATTAAGAGAGCCGATAGCGGCTCTCTTTTTATGTCGTATATTACGATATTTGAAAGCTGATTTATGCTTAAATTACCTGGATTCATTGACCCTCACGTCCACGTGCGCGAGCCTGGACAAACCCACAAGGAAGATTGGGATACCGTTACCCAGGCTGCCCTCGCCGGCGGCGTGACCATGATCCTGGCGATGCCGAACACGAAACCGCCGATATTCGACGAATCAACTCTCGCTGTCGCTCTCGATGCTGCAAGGCAGAAAGCGCGTTGCGATTACGCTCAATTCCTCGGCGCGGGACCGGAGAATGCGGGTCAGCTTCCCGCGCTGGCGCCGCAAGCCGCGGGTTTGAAAATGTACCTCGACTCGACGTTCGGCGAGCTTCGCCTCGACGACATGACCCTCTGGATGCCGCATTTTGCCAACTATCCAAAAGAATATCCGATCGTGTTGCATTCCGAATCGCGGACGATGGCAGCCGGAATTCTCTTTGCCGCGATCTA
>JAICRQ010000391.1 GCA_025966435.1 Anaerolineales bacterium
AACCAACAAATGAGAGCCGCTACTTCCAACTGGAACCACTCATTGCACCTCCCATAACTGCGCCTCGCCGAGATTTGAGTTGCCTTCCAGAAAGCGAATTTGAGCCACTTCCTTATCGAACGGTCCATGATAGCGAAGAATATATAGTCCATTACGCACATCGACTACATACATAAGACCGTCTTTGATAATGGGGTAACTCCACATGACGACCTTATCCAAGCCTGAGCTCAGGACGGGGTCTTCCGTTTGGACCGAGGGCAAGGGCGGCGGAAGGAATTGAGCGACTTGCCTGGGCTGTAAGGGGTCTTCGATGGAAACAGCCTGCAAGCCTCCCGAATGCCAGGTGATGAAGGCAATATTTTTCGTCAGGGTGGGGTTATGCGCGGCGAAACTTGTGACCCGATAATGATTCGCAGTAAATGCCCCGCACTGCTCCAGAATGTTATAGGGATCGAGCTTATATTCCGCCACAACGCTTGGAGTTGACTCATTTGTGATATCGATAACACTGACCCAGCCCCACGGGCACCTGCCATAGACTTCCTCGGTGACAAGGGCGTACGGTTGCCCAAACAGCTTAATCGCGCTGTGAAGCCCAGGGTCGGACCAGAGGATCCAGCTTTCCGGTGGCGTAAGGAGGTTGATCTGCGGATTCGAGATGCCGTCGGCAAGCTGCGAGGTATCCAGGACCATAAAACCATGACGCAGGTAAGCCAGGTAGGCACGTCGCCCATCGACGGAAAGGCTGAGTGAGTGGATAGTCGTATTGAAAGGGCCTCGTGGCGCATTCCAGCCGCTCACTTCCTGAACGATACCCTGCCGCGCCTGCGATATATCGAGGACCAGTACGGTATCCCCAATAAATCGCTGGATGGATATATATAGGAGAGCACGCCCGGAGATATTCGGATCATCCCACAGGAAGAATTCATGCGGCATGAGCGGTAATTCATACTTGCCGATGAGCTTTGGCGCAACCGCGTTTGCGCCGCTAATATCATAAAAACTCATATTCGGCGGTTCTGCGGATTGCGCACAGTCATGCAACCCGGCTTCACACGCGAAGTTCAACACCAGGAGGGCCTCCTGCTCGGGCCACACACGCAATTCTCGTGAGGTCTGTCCTACGAGCCCCTCGTCTGGTGGACCAATCTGGTACACAACCTGGGGATGCGATGGATCTGAGATATTAACGACGAGAACACCTGCATCACCGTGAGTCCCATCGGTGCGGCTGCCAATGTAAGCATAATTACCATACACCGCCAGCCCGGCGTTCATGCCGCGATTGAGGAGAGGAGTATGTCCGATCAATTCAAACGAACCGGTCGATGGCGTGGGTTGTGGTTCTGTTGACAGAGGTGCGATGGACGTCGAGGGAGGAGTCGCGGCTAACGTGGCAGCCTGAGTCGGTACAGGGCTGTTTGTGGGCGGTTGAAGAGAAGTGGGATTCACGAATTGTTCTGCGATCTCCATGCAGGAGATCATCCACAGGACGATTATGGAATTCATGATCAGACGCGTTTGCGCAGGCATAAACGATTCACTAAAACCGATTTATTTTTCACCGTCTTTAAGCAATTGCAGGCACTCTGCAAAGAGTCCAGGATAGGAGTGATGTGCAAGCTTTAGCTGGACCGCCTCATTATACGAAAACCATTGAATCACTGCGTGTTCCTCTGGTTGACGATTGACCGGCGTCCCCATCCATTCGGTAACACAATAGAAATGGACAATGAGATCATGGGCAGCCATTTCATTATTTTCAGGAACAGATTCGCGCAGAATTTCGAGTTTCCTCCAGCGCGCGGGTGTGATATCCAGCTCTTCCTGAAGCTCACGAATCAGTGTCCGTTCTGGCTGCTCGCCAGACTCAATATGCCCGCCAAACATATCCCAGACGTTTGGGTAAAAGTCTCGGTTCGGTGAGCGCTCTCCAAGCAGAATTTTGTCATCGCGGACCAGAATTGCCGCCACGAGGTGATGAACCATACCGGTCTCTCCCGATTTAAAGAAAATAACAATGCAATGGCTGTGGAAAAGGAGTATATCAGTTTAGAAGAAAGAGTTGCATCGGCGCAGTCGAAGACCGACGCCAAGCCTTGATTTACCTCTGAAACTGAGTTATGGTAGACTATTAATATGGCAACGCGAACAGAACATGACTCATTGGGAGACGTTCATGTCCCCGCCGAAGCGCTCTACGGAGCACAGACCCAGCGTGCAACACAAAACTTTCAGATCTCCGGACTAAAACCGCGGACCGCATTTATTTGGTCTATGGCAACGATAAAGCGCGCTGCGGCAGAAGTCAACCGCGACCTTGGCTTGCTTGACTTTGAGCGTGCGAATGCGATCATCCAGGCGGCGCAGGAAGTCATTGAGGGGAAATGGAACGACCAATTTGTAGTCGATCCCATCCAGGCAGGCGCGGGGACCAGTCACAACATGAACACCAATGAGGTCATTGCCAACCGCGCCACGCAGATCCTGGGTGGCAGCGTAGGCGAATATCGCGTCCATCCCAACGACCATGTCAACATGGCGCAATCCACCAACGATACGATTCCCACAGCTATCCGACTCGGTGCCTTATGGCGGCTGGATGAGTTGTTGGATACTCTTCAAGGACTCGTCGAGGCATTGAACGCCAAAGCCGCGGAATTCGATGACATCGTCAAATCAGGAAGAACACACTTGCAGGACGCTGTCCCCGTCCGCCTCGGACAGGAATTTGGCGCGTATGCAAGGGCAGTGGAGCGGGACGCCGAACGAATCAGACAAGCGGCGGAGGGGTTACGACGCCTGGGCATCGGTGGGACCGCCGTCGGCTCTGGTTTGAACGCGCACCCGGAATACCACGCCAAGATGGTGAAGAAACTCTCCGAGCTGACCGGGCTCACGTTATATGAGTCAGACGATCTGTTCGAGTCGATGCAGTCGATGGCAGACGCGGCTCACTTCTCGGCGTCACTACGCACCCTGGCATTAACGCTCATCCGCATTGCGAACGACATCCGCTTGCTGGCATCCGGTCCGTCCACCGGGCTTGATGAGATCCGGCTGCCCGCCGTCCAACCTGGGTCAAGCATTATGCCGGGCAAAGTCAACCCGGTGTTGGCGGAAATGCTCGATATGGCAATGTTCTATGTCGTCGGTCTGGATACGACCGTCGCCATGGCGGCGCAAGCCGGGCAGCTGGAGCTCAACGTGATGATGCCAATCATTGCCCACAGTCTTTTCGAACAGATGCAGGTCATCATTGGCTCTGTGCACGCGTTCACTGAATATGCCGTTGTTGGACTGACGGCAAACCGTGAAAAAGCGGAGGGCTGGCTCGCCAGGAATGCGATCGTGGTTACCGCGCTCAACCCGGTAATTGGATATGCGCAGGGCGCAGCGCTGGTTAAGGAAGCGTTGAAAAAAGACATGGCAATCCGTGATCTGGCGATCGAGAAAGCCAGAGCAGGACTGCTCAAGCACCGTGACAACGATCACCCCGTTAGTGCGGAAGAAATTGAACATGCACTCAACGATATGCGCCGTCTCACGGAAAGCGGGATTGCGTAGATACGGCGCGACGCTCACCAGCATAATTTGCTATGAAATGCTAACGCATTTCAAAAATCACGTGCAGTGCCAGTGTCACGTATCCCGCCCTACAACAACCATCATAGCTTCGTCGTTATACAAGTAAATTACGCCGCTAGAGGAATTCTTGAGATGCCTTTAGAAAACGAGTTTCATGGTCCCAATCTGGGATATATCCTGGAGCTGTACGAGCAATACCGGAATGATCCGAATGCCGTAGATGATGCTACGCGCCGGCTGTTTGAAACATGGTCGCCTGCAGAGGGGGCATCCTCGCGGCTAACTGGGGAGAGCCTGAGCTCGCTGACGGGAGCTGCAAACCTCGCACAGGCAATCCGCATCTATGGGTAC
>JAICRQ010000384.1 GCA_025966435.1 Anaerolineales bacterium
AGTTCTACATCCGGACGATGGACGTCACGGGCAACATCACCCTGCCGGAAGGGGTGGAGATGGTCATGCCGGGCGATGATGTCAACCTGACGGTGGAGCTGATCGTGCCGGTGGCACTTGAGCAGGGCTCCAAGTTTGCCATCCGCGAAGGTGGACTCACCGTCGGCGCTGGCGTCGTCACCAAGATACTGGAATAAGAAAGAGAAAGTTGGTAAGTTAGAATGGCATCCAAGAAGAAAGATGTTCGCCCGGTGATTACACTTCAGTGTAATGACTGCAAAGAGCGAAATTACACAACAGAAAAGAATCGACGGAACGATCCGAACCGTCTTGAGTTCAGCAAGTTTTGTCCGCGTTGCAGAAAGCATACAACGCATCGCGAAACGAAGTAAGTAGAGGCGGACAGCCGTCCGCCTTGAACAAAGGCCAGTAGCTCAATTGGTAGAGCTCTCGTCTCCAAAACGAGCGGTTGTGGGTTCAAGTCCTGCCTGGCCTGCAAATGGCAAAACGCCGCTGTATGTAGGGCGGCGTTTTAGCCGTAAGAAGCACGAAGGAGCTCATCGTGGCAGAGAAAGTTAGAAGCAGAAAGTCTAATCCTATCCAGTCATTCTTCCGGGAGACAACTGGCGAACTTCGCAAGGTGTCGTGGCCCACATGGCCCGAGGCACGTCAGCTCACGCTGTTGGTGCTGGCAGTAATGGTTGTGATGGGGCTTATCCTCGGTATTACCGATGCTGGTGCCCGAGTGCTGTTGAATATGATACTGGGCTTCTCCTAAGAAGGACTTGAGGATTTCAATGTCTGTGCAAGAACCGCGAAATCAATTTGAACGTGAATCAGTGGAAGATGAAATCGAGGAATCTCAGGATTCCGTAGACGAATCTCTACTGGCTGACTCGGATACATCGCTGAGCGAGTCCGAGTCTGTGGACGTTCCTAGCCCTACAGGCGAAACAGATCTACCGCCTGAGAGTTCCCAGGCGGATGAGACGGATGAAGATGAAGTCCCTGCCATCGATAGCATGCCTGTCTCTTCCTCAGATGAACTCCCTGCTCCTGAGCCGACAGACGGACCGGCATGGTATGTGATCCACTGCTATTCCGGTTATGAGAATAAAGTGCGCCATAACCTTGAGCAGCGCATTGAGACGATGGGCATGAAAGATAAGATCTTTGATGTCGTCATCCCCACGCAGGAAGAGATCGAGGTTAAGGATGGCAAACGCCGAACCGTGGAACGCCATATTTTCCCGGGCTACGTCCTGGTAAACATGGCGTTGACGGAAGAATCCTGGTATGTGGTGCGCAATACGCCAGGGGTCACGGGCTTTGTAGGGATGGGAAACAACCCCACACCCCTGCGACCCGAAGAAGTGGCACAGATCGTCAAACGCATGGAAGCCGAGGCACCCACCGTCAAAGTCACGTTCAAGGTTGGGGAGCGAGTCCGGATCGTCGATGGGCCGTTCAACGACTTCCGTGGCGTTGTTTCAGAGATCGATATGGAGCGCACGAAGGTACGCGTAATGGTCTCGTTCTTCGGACGCGAAACACCTGTGGAATTAGATTTCCTGCAGGTAGAAAAAGCATAAATTAAACAGTAACAGGCTGTAGCCTGATACCGTGGGAGTGGCGTCGAGTCTCAACTCGAAACGCCACGCCAAAACCACAAAGGAGTAAAAATGGCAAAGAAGTTTAAGGCAATTGTTCGTCTCCAGCTCGAGGCTGGAAAAGCCAACCCGGCACCCCCGGTCGGCCCGGCGTTGGCGGGTCACGGTATCAATATTATGGCCTTTTGTAAGGAGTACAACGCCCGCACGTCGAATCGTCAGGGTGAGGTCCTCCCGGCAGAAATTACCGTCTATACCGATGGTTCGTTCACATTTGTGTTGAAGACCTCTCCAGCGGCTGTGTTGTTGCGCAAGGCTGCCAAAGTGGAGAAGGGCTCCGGTGTGCCGAACAAGGAAAAAATCGGCAAAGTCACACGCGCCCAGGTGAAGGATATTGCGGAACAGAAGATGAAGGATCTGAACGCAATCAGCCTCGAAGGCGCGATCAAACAAATTGAAGGTACCGCCCGTTCGATGGGTATTACAATCATTGACTAGATTTGTGGGAGTGGCGCCACGAGCGCCACGCTTGCACCACGGAGGATAAAATGACTAAACACGGAAAAAAATACGAAGCCGCTCAGGCGAAGGTGGACCCAGACAAGGAATATTCCCCGCGCGATGCTGTTACGCTCGCCAAGGAAACCAGTATCACCAAGTTCGATTCAACAGTGGAAGTTCACATGCGTACGGCGCTCGACCCGCGTCAGGCGGACCAGCAGGTGCGCGATGTCGTCGTCTTGCCGCATGGTCTGGGAAAAACTGTGCGCGTGCTCGTCTTTGCGCAGGGCGAAGGCGCTGCTGCGGCTCGTTCTGCAGGCGCGGACCTCGTTGCCGATGATGACGAGACGATGAAGAAGATCGAAGGCGGTATGCTCGATTTTGATGTAGCGATCGCGACGCCTGATGCAATGGGCAGAGTCGGTCGCCTGGGACGTGTGCTCGGTCCGCGCGGGCTGATGCCGAACCCCAAGGCGGGGACGGTTGTGACTGCCGATAACATCGCCCGAGCAATCAAGGAAGCAAAAGCGGGTCGCGTCGAGTTCCGCCTGGATAAGACGGCCAACATCCACGTCTCGGTTGGCAAGGTCTCGTTTGATGCCAATCAGCTGTATGAAAACTTCGCGGCACTGATGGACGCGGTGCACAAAGCCCGCCCTGCCGGCGCGAAGGGTGATTACATCAAACGCATTACCCTAACGACCACGATGGGTCCTGGGATTAAAGTGAATCCCAGCGAGACGCACAACTTCGAGGGAATCGAGTAAAATACTCGTTAACCAATCCTGGACAATCACCAGGATAAATAATAAAGCCACTTCGCCAGTGAAGGCGGGTGTCCCTTTGGGACTTAATTTCCTGCTCAGGTGAAGACGAAAGCAAAATTATTGGTGCTGAAGGCACCGTGTCCCTCCTTGGGTTTGCTAAAAGTCTTTGCCTCGTATAACGAAGGTGGCAAAGACTTTTTTATTGAAAGGAGGTGAGTTTCCTTTGGCAATATCAAAAGAACGCAAAGACGAAGTGCTGTCTCAGTATGCAGACTGGATGAAGCGCAGCCAGGCAGTCATCCTTGTGGAATATACCGGCGTACGGATGAAAGATCTGGATAACATCCGGTCCAAAATTCGTGAATCAGGCGGAGAGTTCCACATCGTTAAGAATACGCTCGCACGTCGCGCTTTTACAGATCTGGGCATGCAATTTCCCAGTGATTATCTCGTCAAAAGCACAGCTGTCTCGTTTGCTTTCACAGACCCAGCTTCCACTGCAAAAGCCCTGACCGATGCCACGAAAGGCAGTGAGTTCGTCAAAGTTAAGGGTGGTTTCATGAGCGGTCAGACGCTGAATGCCGCGCAGGTCAAAGCATTGGCCGACATGCCGCCGCTGCCGGTTGTCCGTGCTCAGTTGTTGGGCGTGTTGCAAGCTCCGGCTGGCAAACTGGTGCGCACGATTGCCGAACCTGCTCGTGGTTTGGCTGCTGTTCTCAAGGCTTTCTCCGAAAAAACAAGTGAAGCGAATGCCGCGGCGTAATCGGCTGGATTATTACGCACTTAATCAAAAATTTATCTCTATGCAAGGAGTACTAAACAATGGCTGAACTGAATCAAATCGTGGATCAACTTTCCACACTGTCCGTCCTCGAGGCGGCTGAATTGGTGAAATTACTGGAAGAGAAGTGGGGCGTTTCTGCCGCCGCTCCCATGGCGATGGCTGCCATGCCGGGTGCTGGCGCTGCTGCCACTGCTGAACCCGTCGAGGAAAAGACAGAGTTCGATGTGGTCATCAAGGATGCTGGCGCCAAGAAGATCGACGTCATCAAGGTCATTCGCCAGTTGACCAGCCTGGGTCTCGGCGAAGCCAAGACGTTGGCCGAAACCGCTGGCGGCAAGGTCCTCACCGGCGTGGGCAA
>JAICRQ010000336.1 GCA_025966435.1 Anaerolineales bacterium
ATTCCATTGAGGGCAATCGGACCGAGATGAGAATAGATGGCGAGGATGGAATCCAAGTCTTCTGGTTTGATGCGGAGCTTGGCATATTCTTCATCCACGACATGGTGCGTACGGTGTCCCCAGGTGCCGTAAATCACATCTCCCAATCCCACCGACTGAACTTCACTGCCCACTTCGACCACTTCGCCAACTTCTTCATAACCCCATCCGCTGACCGGGTAGGTAAGCGCCGGTTGTTCTGCGGAGACAAAGAGCTTGCGTTCTGCATCCCAGCGCTTATGCAGGTAAGGATTGCTGCCGCGATAAGCAGTCAGCTCCGTCCCGGCGCTGATTCCCGAATATAACGTTCGCAGACGCACTTCACGCGGTCCGAGAGGCTGGTCCGCGACTGATTCGAATCCGACAGTTCTTGGCGCGGTGAAGACGACGACTTCTCCCATAGGCTGGACTCCTGACGATCAGTGGATTGTTGGCGCTAAAAAATCTATTCAAGCTTGTCAATGTAAAGGGCATTATAACCCTGGCGGTCGAGCGGACTGTTCACAAGGCATAGTAGAATACCCACGCGACGTTATTTACACCATGATTAGAAACAACAAATGGAGATGACTTCACTTGGGACAGTTTACTGACCTCGATCTTTGGCTGCAAAAAGCTGCTGACTTGCTTGAAGGGAATCGTATTCATATTGATGGCCATTCGTACACCGCGCCTTCGCTAGATACTGTTGATTTTGGCCGCAAAGATTATGCTAATCAATACCTATGGGACTCCTGCTTCCATGCCATCATTTGGCGCTGGGTTGACCCGCAAAAAGCGCAGGCAGAACTGTTGAGCCTGGTGTCACGTCAAGTGGAGGAAGGTCTGGATACGGGGATGATCCCACACTGTAATTACTGGCGCAACGAAGGCGGCTGGCTTTGGAGTCAGCCGGAGCGCAGCTCGCTCACACATCCGCCTTTGATTGCCGTAGCTGCGAATCTGGTGTTTGAGCACAGCCACGATCTCGACTTTCTGGCAAAGATTTACGAGAAGGTGGAGAGATACCACGACTGGTTCGACCGCCGCCGGGATCCGGATCGTGATGGGCTTGTGTGTATCATCCATCCCTGGGAAGCCGGAGGGGACGCACCTCCGCGCTGGGACAGCTTTTTGGGTCTCGAAAATTATGTCCCAGAAGCCGGGCGAGCCGCACGCATCAAAATGGTAAATGAATTGGTCCGCTATGAGTATGATCCTGTGCTTCTCGCCGGGCATGGCTGGTTCCATGTGGAATCGTTAGAGATGAATGGCATCCGTGCGGCTGATCTGGAGGCAATGGCAAATATCGCCCTCGTCCTGGGTAAGACAGCAGAATCCTCCCATTGGTTCGCTCGAGCGGATGCGGTTCGTGAAGGATTCCGATCCAAGATGATCGTAAATGGATTGCCATACGATCTATCGGGACCGGACGAAAAGCCCATCCTGCAAGCTAATGCCGGCCAGTTCGTAACTCTCTTTGGCGGGCTGCCGACGCCGGAACAGGCCGAGCAACTGGTATGCCAGCTTCAAGAGGCGAACTTCTGGACTGCATTTCCCGTCACGAATACACCCACTGACTCGACGAAGTATGCACCTGAAAATTACTGGCGCGGGAACGTATGGCCTTGCCTCAACTGGTTGATCTATCAGGGGCTGCGACGCTACGGGTACCATGACTTGGCAAATGAGCTTGCATCTCGCAGTTTTGCATTGTTGCAGCAATCTGGTTTCTGGGAATATTATCATCCCCAAACCGGGCAGGGATTGGGCGGTCATTCGTTTAGCTGGGCGACTGCGATGCTTGATATGCTCCTCTCAGGGGATGCTCGCTAAGGCATCACGTATGCGGATTCTGAACGATCAGCTGGTGGCGTTTCTTGGCGATAGCATCACACAACATCTGGTGGCGGTCAGCGATTGGATGGAAACCCAGACCGATGGCTTGCCACCGGTTGGCACATCTGTAGTTGTCGATCGCCACGAGAATCGCGGCTGGACAAACTTTCTGGAGAGCCGTATTTATTTGTCCTATCCTGAGCGCATCATTCGATATCTCAACGCTGGGATGGGTGGACATAGCTCACGGCAAATGCTCGCCCGTTTTGACTCCGATATCCTTGCTCATCGTCCTCAGTGGCTGCTGCTCAGTGCGGGCGTTGTAGAAGTGCGTCGTACTTACCAGCCAGATCGAGAGCAGGACCGTGTGTCCCTCGATGAATATGTGGCGAATCTAACTACGATGATCACTAAAGCTCAAACCGCCGATGTACAAGTAATCCTGCTCGAATCAACTCCTCATGCACGTCCCGTGACGGATGGACTACCTGACGTCACGCTGGAGGAGGTCAATACATGGACTCAACAATATGCAGAGATGATGAGACAGGTCGCTCACGAGACAGGCGCCGGATTTGTACCGCTATTTGAGATATTTTTGGATATGGAGCGTCGCTTGAAAGGCAAGGCGTCACTATATGCGGATGAGGTGCATCTTGGTTCCAAAGGCGATCTGCTTTATTCTCAATTGGTCTACCAATATCTAGATGCAGACTGATTTTGAAAGATATGTCCCAATATCGAAAAACGTCACAGCCGCTTTTACCAAAGCATCACCAGCCCTCCAGCCCCGGTAGATATGATATGTACCCGGTCTTCCCGTTGAACCATGGGAAGATCGAACACGGATTCCTATATCTTGCATCGCAACTGATTGGGCACTCGCAAATTGTGATCGATGGGTATGTGGGCGTCTTATGGAATCACTTTCGGACGCAACTTGATCAGGCTCTGCAACATCATGGCGTGCGGGCGGAATGGATTTCCATCAAGAAAGCGCTTCGCCCCAGTGAGGAAATTGACAGGCTGATCGAGCCTTTCCTGGGAGGGGACGATCCCATCTTTGGGAAACGCTTTACTGGAACATTACAGGATTTCTTTGACCTGGGGAATTTGTCTCCTGAAGCAGACAATTCGCAAGGAGAAATGATTATTTATTACGGCACGGGAGCGGCTCTGTTCAGAGGGGATGCCTATCTTGTCTACGTTGATGTTCCAAAAAATGAGATCCAGTATCGCGCTCGCGCTGGCAGCATTCAAAACCTTGGTGCAACTGAAGCCATTGATCCCGGAATGATGTATAAGCGTTTCTACTTCGTCGATTGGGTGGTGCTCAACGCGCACAAAGAAAAGCTATTGCCTAAAATAGATCTATACGTGGATGAGCAAGACGCTGAAACCCCATCAACTATTTCTGGCGATGCGTTGCGCAGTGCCTTGACTGAAATGAGTCGCAACTATTGTCGTGTCCGGCCGTGGTTCGAACCCGGTCCATGGGGCGGACAGTGGATGAAAGAACGCATTCCTCAACTTGTGAAGGATGTACCGAACTACGCCTGGTCCTTCGAGATGATCGCTCCCGAGCAGGGAATTGTGCTTGAGAGCGGCGGGAATTTGCTGGAAATTTCGTTTGATCTACTGATGGCGCATGAAGCCCGGGCGATCCTGGGCGATCACGCCGATCGATTTGGGCAACAGTTTCCCATCCGGTTTGACTTTCTCGATACATTCGATGGCGGCAACCTCTCCGTGCAGTGCCACCCGCGCCCTTCCTATGTTCGCGAGCATTTTGGCGAAGACTTCACCCAGGATGAGACATACTATATCCTGGACGCCAAACCCGAGGCGAAAGTGTTTCTTGGGTTTCAGAAGGATATTGACCCGCCTGCGATTCGCTCGGCGCTGGACGAGAGCCAGCAGTATGGAAAGCCAGTGGAAATCGAGCGCTTCGTCCAGGCGCTGCCCAGTGAAAAACATTGCCTCTTTCTAATTCCAAACGGAACCATTCATTGTTCCGGCACCGACAATCTCGTGCTCGAGATCAGTGCAACGCCATATATTTTTACCTTCAAGATGTATGACTGGCTGCGGCTCGATCTTCAGGGAAAGCCTCGTCCATTGCACATTCAGCGTGCTTTCGATAATCTATATTTTGAGCGCCGTGGAGAGATAGTAGAACGCGAGCTCGTCGCGCAACCTACTCTGCTGGAATCAGGACCGGATTGGCAAATCTATCATCTTCCCACACATCCCTCTCACTTCTACGATGTTCACCGAATAGAATTCGAAACTTCCGTCAGTATGCACACAAATGGTTCGCCTCATCTCCTCATGCTCGTGGAAGGGACGTCGATTCGCTTGGAAACACGCAGAGGCAAGTCACAGCGCTTCAACTACGCAGAGACCTTTCTTGTGCCTGCTGCTACGGATCAGTATCAGCTCATCAACGAGGGGACAACCCCAGCCAAGGTTGTGAAAGCGTTTCTTAAGCCGGGCTGGGAGGAACCGGCAGAACAGCTATGAGGCATCAAACTGTGCTAGCGCTCGATGTGGGTGGAACTTCTATCAAGAGCGCGTTGGTAGAGACAGGCCCGAGACTCGTGGACGGTGTGTCCGTGA
>JAICRQ010000531.1 GCA_025966435.1 Anaerolineales bacterium
GAAGCCCTTATCCACGGTATCGTGACTCTGTATGAGAAGGTAAAGGGTGAGAAATTCGTAGAGCAGGTAAAGGCTTAACACGCTCTGGCTGCCTTCTCCTGTGAAGCATGCTGTGGATGGCGGCGGGAGCAATCGCAAATATGGATAAAAAACTCGAAACGATCGTGCAAGCATTGCAGGAAAATTTCGGCGTCACGTTTGAAGAATTCCGTGGTGAGATACATGTGTTTATGAGGGTGGAAACTATCATCGAGGCGCTGACCCTCCTGCGCGATAAATATGATTTTGAATTACTCTCGGCAATGACGGCGATCGACTTCTGGCCGCAAAACTCGCCGCGTTTCCATGTGATCTACCAACTGACCTCCCTGGCGAGGAACCTGTCACTGCAATTGAGAGTTGCCCTGGAGGATGGTGAGCCGCATATCCCGACAGCAGTGGGTGTGTACGAAGTGGCAAACTGGCGCGAGCGCGAGCTGCGAGATATGTTCGGGATTATCCCGGATGGTCACCCGGATCTTCGTATCCTCTTATTACCGGAAGGGTGGGAAGATAAACATCCGCTCCGTAAAGATTTTCCGCTCGGGTATGAGGAAGTGCAGTTTACGTTCAACATTGATGAAATCAATTTGCGTAAGCACTTTGCAAAGGAATAAGTATGGCTCAGCTTGAAGAAGTTAGCATAGAGAAGTTCAAACATCTGGTTTCTGAACGCGCTCTGACCGGCGAAACCATGTTGTTGAACATGGGACCCCAGCATCCTTCCACGCATGGAGTGTTGCGTTTGCTATTGGAGCTCGACGGTGAAACCGTCGTAAACTGCATTCCAGATATCGGTTATCTGCATACCGGCATCGAGAAGAACATGGAAGCCAAGACGTACCTGAAAGCCGAGGTTATGAGCGACCGCCTGGATTACATGAACAACCTGGGGAACAACCTGGCATATTGCATGGCGGTGGAAAAACTGGTGGAGCTCGACGTGCCCGAACGGGCGCAAGCCATCCGCGTAATTTTGGCAGAACTGGAACGCATCAATTCGCATTTGGTCTGGCTGGCTGCTTTTGGTCTTGACCTTGCAGCCATGTCTGTGTTTTTGTATTGTTTTCGTGAGCGCGAAATAATCCTCGATATTAAGGAATTGATCTCGGGCCAGCGCATGATGACAACCTACATCCGTCCGGGTGGACTGTGGCGAGATGTGCCGGTGGAATTCGAAACGGCCGTGCGCGCCTTTCTTAAGATGTTCCCGAAACGGGTCGACGAATACGAAGCCCTTATGACGAGGAATCCGATCTTTCTGGACCGATTAGTGGGAATCGGAATTCTTGATCCGGCGACTGCCCTTCAGCATGGCGTGACGGGTCCTATGCTGCGTGCCTCGGGCGTCAATTGGGACTTGCGCAAAGTGCGTCCCTACACGGGGTATGAGCAATATGACTTCAACGTCCCCGTTCGTTCCGAAGGCGACACTTATGCGCGTTATATTGTGCGTATTGAGGAAATGCGCGAATCGTTAAAGATCATTGAGCAGGCTCTGAACAAATTGCCACTCGGACCCGTCCGCAGCGATAACCGCAAATTTGTCCCGCCGCCGCGTTCAGAACTGGGTGTGAGCATGGAGGCATTGATCCATCACTTCAAGTTGTGGACGGAAGGCTTCCCGGCGCCAGATGGTTCCGTGTACCAGGCAGTGGAGTCGCCGCGTGGCGAATTGGGTGTCTTACTCGCCGGGGATGGCGGTGCCAAGCCGCGCCGCTGTCATTGGCGCACTCCGTCGTTCGATAATTTATCGGTGCTGCCGAAGATTGTGAAAGGACACTTGGTGGCAGACCTGGTTGCCATCCTGGCGGCTGTTGACATTGTGCTCGGAGATATCGACCGATGAGTCTTGAGACTAAATATCCGAATGAAGTAAAACAGATTCTTTCAAAATATCCGCCGGAGCACAAACGCGCGGCGGTGATGCCGTTATTGTACCTGGCGCAGCGCGAGGAAGGCTATCTTACAAGGGCTGCCATGCAGGATGTCGCGCAGATTGTCGGGATCACGGAAACCGACGTTGCCGCACTGGTTGGCTTCTACACGCTGTATCATGACAAAAAAGGTGGCAAGTATCACATGCAGGTTTGCACGGATCTGCCCTGTGCCTTGCGCGGCGCGGAGGAGTTCATGAGTTCCTTATGCGATCGTCTTGGTGTCAAAGCTGGCGAGACGACACAGGACGGTTTTCTCACTGTCGAAGCAGTGACCTGCCTGGCGGCGTGCAACAAGGCCCCCATGTTCCAGACCCAGGGACCCGACGGCATCAAATATCACGAGAATATGACTGTGGATCGAACGATGGAATTGATATCGGTTTTGCGACGGTCGGGCAGGGAGGTGCGGGAATGAGTCATATCCTTCTCCGGCACCGCGAAATCCCGGATATTGCCGACCTTAAGGTGTATAGAAAGAACGGCGGTCTTGAAGCATTCAAGAATGCCGTGACCAGCATGACCCCCACGCAAGTAATCGATGTGGTCAAGAATTCGGGCTTGCGCGGACGCGGCGGTGCGGGCTTTCCCACCGGCATGAAGTGGTCTTTCATCGACAACAAGGACTGGCCGCATTATGTGGTCGCCAATGCCGATGAATCGGAGCCAGGCACGTTCAAGGATCGAGAAATCATGGAAGGCAATCCCTTCCAGTTCTTGGAAGGACTCGCCATCGCTTCCTATGCGGTCGGCGCGAATATTGCTTATGTTTATCTGCGCGGGGAGTTCTGGCAGTTGGGGGCGCTTCTCGATGAGAAGATCGCCGAGCTAGAAAAAGAAGGGTTTCTTGGCGATAAACTGTTCGGCGGCGAATA
>JAICRQ010000342.1 GCA_025966435.1 Anaerolineales bacterium
AACCTTTTTTTTTTTTTTTTTTTTTTTTTAAAATATTTAATAAAATTAACTACACAAACCTTATGTTTCCCCCTAAATGGGGGGTGGGGGCTTCCCCCCCCACCCCTGTTTTCGGGCTTCGCTTGATTGTTTCGCGATCTATTAAGTATTGTCACACCGCGCCGAATGCTAGTCAAGCATCCGATTGGATGATTAACATAACTCTAATTCATTAAACGAGGCTGAAGGCTAATTGTGCTAGCCGAGCGTTTTTGTGAGATACAGTTCCCCGCGGTCGAAGCCGCGCTCAAGATAATACCCCCGTGTGCCTATCGCAGAGATGACGGCCATGCGTCGGAAGCCGTTCGCGTTTGCAACCGCCTCTGCCTGTGCCAGCAGACGCGTCCCCAGGCCTGTGTGCTGCGCCGCTCCTTGCTTTTCTGCACCGACAGGCAGCGACTGACCATACACGTGCACTTCGCGGATCAATGCCGCGTCGTTGAGATCAGACATGCCGGTTTGAGGGGAGTCCTTGTCCGGTAGAGACAAACGAATGAAGCCAGCTAATTTGTCGTCTGGAGTCACATAGGAAATAAAATGTTCTTCCGCCGCGCCAGCTTGATAGACCATGTCGTCCAGTTTGAGCAGTCCTGGTTCGACAGGCTTACCGCGTACCTCGCGACATCTCACACACTCGCAGCGCGTCCCGCGCCGCCGCATCTCTGCCTGGACATCCTGACGCAGGCTGGTGCGGCGATTCCCTTCCACTACGTTCGTCGAAGGAATATCTCGGATGACCCTGTTGACACGACAATAGCGTGGGATCGTCGGTTTGATGTCTGCGATCAGGTCGATCAGTTCTTCGGTCGTGTACGGCGTGAATTCGCCGCGCTGCCAGTATTCGTACAACTCTGCGTTTGCCAGCAACTGATTCGGATAGATCTTGATCTCATCCGGGCAGAAATCCTTCCACAACCGTGCGAAGTCCTCCCGGTCAGATTCAGGCGTCGCGCCCAAGAGGTTTGGCATCCAGTGCAGGACGATCTTAAAGCCCGCGGCGCGGAGCAGGGCAGTCGCGCGGCGGGTGGATTCGACATCATGGCCGCGTTTGTTGATCTCCAGGATGTGATCATCCAGGCTCTGCGCGCCCATCTGCACTTTGGTCACACCGAGATGACGCAGCCAGCGCAATTCATCGGGGGTGATTTCATCGGGACGAGTCTCGATCACGAGTCCGACGTTGCGGTGATGAGCTGTTTCGTTGATGGTGTGTACTTCGATGAGTTCGACCTCACCCGCCCGTTGGGCACTCTCTCCCTCAGGGAGAGGGGAATCGTTCATCGCGTCGAAGCAGCGCTTGATAAACCATTCCTGGTAATCGCGCCGGTAGGAGGACCACGTGCCGCCCAGAATTAGCAGTTCGATCTTGTCCGTGGGATGTCCCACTGAGGTGAGCTGCTCGATCCGAGAACGAACCTGCGCATACGGATCGAATTGGTGCTCAAGCCCGCGCATCGCGCCGGGTTCATCGGGGAGATACGACTTGGGCATCCGCACATCGGTGGGGCAGAAGATACATTTGCCGGGACACGGATAAGGCTTCGTCAGCACCGTGACTGTCGTCACGCCAGACAGCGTCCGCATTGGTTTCATGCGGATGCGCTCGAGCAAACGCGCGTCCTCCTCCATCTCTGCTGCCGCAACCATCTCGTTGTATATCGCCACCAGCATGGATTTGTTAAGATACCCGCCGCCCTGCAGGGGATAGCTGCGCAATGTCTTTGTCACATCGCGCCCGCGTCGAATTTCTTCCAGCACGAGGCGCGCCAGATCTTTTTTATCCTCCGTGAGGAGATGTGTGGAGCGCCAAAGCGCCTGTCGTTCTGTCTGCATATCGTCTACGTGTTTACCTGTGTACCTGTCTACTTGTATATCTTCTTACTTATCCAGCGGAGTCCCATCTGGCTCCAGGTCTTTTTGCCGGAACATCTCAGTATGCAAGCCGCACTCCATTTTTTCGTGCCCAGACCAGCGACCGGCGCGCTCGTCATCGTTGACACGGATCGCAACCGTGCAGGGAGCGCAGCCGATACTGCGATAGCCACGCTGAAACAAAGGATGCGCCGGGAGCCGGTGCTCCCTGGCATATCTTTGGATGTCTTCCTTCGTCCAATTCAAAAGAGGGTTGATCTTCAACAAACCATCATCCTGCAGTTCAAGGATTCTTGCATTTGCACGCGCCGAGGTCTGATCGCGGCGAATACCGCTGATCCATGCCTTCATATCCTTCAAGGCTTTTTGCATCGGCTGGACCTTATGGATGAAGCAGCAAAGATTCGGGTCATCGAGAGGCAAAGAGCGGGTATGCTGGCGGGCGAATTCATCCCAACGCGTGTCACGATACAGATCCAGCACATTTAGCTGCCAGTGCGAGGCGAGCTGTTCGCGGAACATGTGTGTTTCCCAGAAGTGGTAGCCTGTGTCCAGAAAAAAGATGAGGATATCACGACGGATGAGGGATGCCATATGCAGCAGCGGTACGGACTGCGTCTGGAACGACGAGCTCAGAGCCACCTGGGGCCAGAACCGATCTACAGCCCACCGAATGATCTCCTGCGGCGACTTGGACTCGAATTCTTCTGAGAGACGATCGATCTCACTAACTGAAAACATGCAAAGATTATACCCGTTATAATTTCCTCGTGAATCCGAGTACCGCAGCTTACTTAATTGAAATTAATCGGGAGTTTTACACGCGCTTTGGCGCCTCCTTCTCTGCTACGCGCCAGCGCATCCAGCCGGGCGTCCGGCGCGTGCTCGAGATCCTGAAGGGGGATGAATCCATCCTCGATCTGGGGTGCGGGAACGGAGAATTCGCGCGAGCGCTGGCAAAGCAAGGTCACCGCGGCTCGTATCTGGGGCTGGATTTCAGCATACCGCTGCTCCGAGATGCGGAAAGGCAAATGTCTGGCTTCTCCGTGAGGTTTATGGAAGCAGATTTGACAAGGCTGTCTGAGGTTACGGAGCAGTTGTTAGTAACTGGTAATTGGTCTGTGGTAACAGCCTTTGCGGTGCTGCATCATATTCCCTCCACCGAATTGCGTCTGCAACTGCTGCGGATAGTCAATCAACTCTTGAAGGAGGATGGATTATTTATTCATTCCCACTGGCAGTTTCTAAACAGTGAAAAGCTCAGAGGCAGAATCCAACCCTGGAATGCTACATCAATTTCAGAGACAGATGTAGACCCGGGGGATTACTTGCTTGATTGGCGGAGCAATGGCAAAGGTCTGCGATATGTACACCATTTCGATGAAAAAGAATTGCGAGAATTAGCCAGAGCCAGTCGCTTCAAAATTGTCGATACCTTTTATTCTGACGGCGAGACAGGCAATCTGGGGTTATATCAGATCTGGCAGCCAGATTTATAGACCTGTAAGATTTTTTATAGTAGTAGAGTCTAACAAATGTTCTAAAAGAGTCGATCTGTTTGGAGGTTGGATGGTCACTGAGTTATACGAACGCATTCAAGAGGGATTGGAAGAAAAGCAGAAGGAGATCACCGAATTTCTGGAGACCGCGCCTGAGCCGGAGAAAGATCTGTGCCTGGGCAGCGATGAGGGCTGTATCGAGAATCACCTGCATGTGATCGAAACGAGCCTGGAAAGGATCGACGATCAAACTCTGGGTGTTTGTGTGGTCTGTCACGGGTACGTGGATGCCCAGCTGCTTGAAATGGATTACACCGCGGCAGTCTGTCTGGATCACTATTCTGACGAGGAGCGCCGGCGGCTCGAATCGGAACTGGAACTTTCACAGGTTGTCCAGCGTGCCCTGTTACCGCAGCGCATTCCGGATATCCGAGGAGTGGAACTGGCAGCTTTCAGCCGTCCTTCTGAGATCATCGGCGGCGATTACTTCGACTTCTTTCAGTTCCGAGATGGTACACATGGGCTGGTCATCGCGGATGTGAGCGGGCATGGCGTGGCAGCCGGAATGCTCATGAGCAGCCTCCAGACTGCCATCCGCACAATGGCACCTGACACCGATTCCCCGGCTGAAATCCTGGAACGTATCAATCGTTTCTACATTCACAACATCCATTTCACTACCTTTGTAACGGTCTTTTTGGCGCGCTTTGATCCGGTCACGTTGACCCTCACCTACGTCAACGCCGGGCATAACCCGCCTGCTGTCCGCCGCAGAGAACGAGCCGAGATCCTCTGGTTGCGGCCGACAGCGCCCGCGATTGGCCTGGCTGAAGATTTTCATGCCCGAATGGAATCGATCGGGTTTGCCGGAGGAGACTCCCTGCTGCTCTACACGGACGGTGTGACAGAGGTCTTGAATATCAGTAATGAACAATTTGGGCAGGAACGCCTGGCGGAACTGGTTCACCAACATGCAGACCGGACCGCGCCAGACCTGCTCCAGGCTGTGCGGCAGGCA
>JAICRQ010000047.1 GCA_025966435.1 Anaerolineales bacterium
CATCCGTAAACTAGGGTCAAGATCAACCAATTCAAAAGGAGAAAGAATGAACAAGTTATTCAAACCCCTCAGTTTCCTTGCAGCGCTCGCGTTTCTTGTCACTGCATGTATCCCTTCCCCCGTGGATATTGCACAGGCGGCGCCGGCAGAGCTCACCTATGAGGCGACGTTAGGTCGGCCCCTGAGCGACCAGAGTGTTGTAGCTTTCATCACCAGCAACAACTGCGCGCAGGTAGGGTCATTCCACCTCTGCCAGCCTGCCGGTCTGGCTCTGTGGACGGATGCCGATCAAACTGTGAGAACGGTCTATCTGTATGTGAGTAGCTCAGAATTTGCCCCTTATAAAGGCGAATTGCCTCTGGGACTCGCCGCAGGCGATACGATGGCAGACGTGGAAGAGAAACTCGGTCAGCCTAAAGAGGTCCACGCGCCGCAGGCGGGATGGGTGCCCGGCTTGCCTGATGAAGGCGGCTCACCCGACCGCACCCACTACTGGGCAGTCTACAACAGGTTTGGCATCACCATCGTCTATAACTCACCTATTGCCAGCGATAAGAACGCCAGCATCCACGCCATCCTCGTCAATGAGTGAGCAAGAAGCAAGGGAAAGATACATTCCAATGAACCTATCTTCCCGCCATAAACGTGACCGAGGCTCAGGCCTCGGTCACAGTTGTTCTTAACTGTTCAACTTCGCAGGTATTTCCCCAAGGTGATGCGATTCTGGCTGGTTTGGCAGGTGAGAGCCTTTTCTACTTGAAAACGCAACCAGTTCAAATTCGATGCCTGGACACGCCATTCTGACACGTTCGCGACACGCTCTATGTGTATATTGAGGCAAACAAGAAATGTTAGTTGGTGTTTCGACACATATCATGTTCCCCGGAACCAGCGCTCGACGCATGAACAGGGAGTATACAAGAAAGGAAGGTAGACTATGTTTGACAAAACTATTCTTATACTCATCATCAGTATGATGCTGCTTGGTGTGGCAATGACTGCCGTACCCATCCCAGTCCTGTGGGGGATGGGGTGCCTTGGCTTTTTTGCACTCTCTGTAGCTTTGCGCAGCCAGCAACAGAGATAAGTTGAGTCCTCCGTGACCCCCGGGTCCTGTCATCAAAAGGTGACCGAGAGTGTATGCTCGGTCACCTTTTGATTTTGGGATATTTTCTTCCCTTTTGCGCGTACGAGACTGCCTCCTCCATCGTCATTTTTTGACCCGTCTCATACGCATCTGAGAAAGCAGCGTTTCCCATTTTTGTGCGACAGGTTGCGAGGATTTTATCCACATCAGCCTGTTCCAGAAGTGGGCGTTTATCACTAATTTTCTCACGTGTTGAGTCGGCCCAACCAAGCAGTTGTGCCGCCTGTGAAAGGCAACCTGCGTTGGTATAAAAACCTGCCAACCCCTCCAGAGCGAACACAGCGCCAATAATGTTTCTGTCCTGCTTAAATTCCTGAGCGCTTTCTACAAATATATGTCGCGCCTCCGCGGGTTTTCCCTCGTGAAGTGCAACAAATCCCAAACGCACGTAGGACCAGAGATAATCCTCCCGGTTTCCCAATTCCAAACTCGCTCGGGCGTGCTCCTGTAGGTAGGCTCGTGCTTTTTTAAAGTCGCCACGGAGGAGGGAAATCTGTCCATATGCAGACAGTAAATGCGAGGCGACTGGTCTTAGTTGCAGTTGCTGATAAATTGCACTTGCCTCTGCCAGATGCTTTTGCGCAGACTCAAGGTCCCCATTCAGCACAAGAAAGAATCCCATCATACTCAGGCCATTCGCCAGCCCCTGCGCATCACCTAATTGACGAGCCAATTCCAATGCCCTTTCCCAATAGGAAAATCTATTTGCCTGATCCAGCCAGCCTAATTGCCAGAGGGTTTCGATTTGTCTGCGGATATCATCGGCGGTTTCCGCCAGCGCAAGTGCCTTATGAACGAGAGTCAATTTTTCCGATATTTGGGGCGACTCCCAGGTGAATTCTAGCAATCTATCCACTTCCTGTGTATCTATTAGATTTAGCATGGATGTAGGAATATTCGTCTGGACCACCAACCGTGAATCGCGCAATGTTACATCCTCGAATTCTCGATTTTGACCGGCATTCCAATCGCCTTGCGCGAAGCGTAAAAATAGTTTGCGTTGACTCCCAGGAATATCGAATACTTCTGCCAGCCGTTCCACAAGCTGGGCAGAGGGATGTCGCGTTTCTGATTCCATTTTTCGTATGGCGCTTATCGAGCAGTTGACTTGTAGAGCCAGTTCTTTTTGTGTCCAGCCTGATACTCTGCGTCTGTGCTTTAGCCATTCCCCAAACGATCGTTCGACCAACCGATCCTCCCTTGTGTCGCTTTTGTGTTACTCAGCGACACCTAAACAACCTTGATTCCCCTTATAGTGTAGCTACTGGGAAAAGTATACCATTCAGATACGTTTTACAGGAAAATCCAATGAGCAAGCTTTATCGTTATATTTATATTCTTGTGGCGATTTCACTTTTTCTGAGCGCCTGTACGGCTCGGGCTGTTCAGCCACAGAAATCGTCCCCAGAGCCAATTAAGTATGCCGATCTACTCGGTAAACCGCTGAACGATGAAGGCGTCATGAACCTGCTGGCAAACCATCATTGCACTGGCGCGAATCATTTTCAGTTGTGTAAAGATACGGGAGTAGCTTTGTGGCTGGATACGGACCATATTGTGAGGGAAATTTATCTCTATCTGAACAGCGCAGAGGGATTCGCTCCGTATAAAGGTGAATTACCCCTTGGCTTAAAGTTCTATGACACATTAGGCGCTGTTGAATATAAGCTGAGAAAACTGGAAGCGAATCGTAGCTCGCTAAGCGGAAATAACCGAATGAATTATGAGGGTCGTTCTCCAGATCATATGCGTTACTGGGTGACGTACAATCCATATGATTTCACAGTCATCTATAACACCCCATTTTTAGATGAGGACGCGACGATTTACGCGGTTCTGCTCCACAGCTAATTGCAGAACTTCTATTTGTAGAAAAAGAGAGTGAAGGTGAATCTCTCTTCTCAAAATGTGACCGGGACTGAACAATCCCGGTCACATTTGCATTATAGCAACTGTTTTGCATCTAGGTCTCGCAACCGGTGGATGAAATAGACAACCAACGCAAACAGAGATAGCGCCCCGGCTTGATGCGCTAGCGCAATCGCGATGGGCACGCGAAGGATAACAGTCAAAATTCCCAGCACAATCTGAAACGCGACGAGTCCCAGCAGCCAACTTATTCCACGCTGGATCTCCGTAGAACGGCTCTTCTTGCGAGCGGCAACATAGAGAGCAGAAACCGCGATGAATACTGCAAAGGCAAACCAGCGATGGATGAAGACGATCGTTTGCGGCGATTCAAAGATATTAAGAAATGAGTTGAATAGATTTGGCGGAATGAGCTTGCCAAGCATCAACGGCCAGGTATCTGAAACGTGACCAGCTTTGAGTCCGGCCGTCATCCCGCCATAGGCGATCTGGATGATGAGGAGGATGAAGGAGATCAAAGCCAATTTAGATGGCAAAGACCATTTCATATTTTTTATTTTGTCAGGGAAGCCATATTTATGACCTAACGCGGTCCACAGCGCGAGACCAAATAGTGTCAGCGCGAGGAGCAGATGGATCGTCAGATTGAAGTGGCTCACGGAGGGACGATCGACCAGTCCGCTGGCGACCATGATCCACCCGGCAAATGCCTGAGCGATGAAGAGCATTCCCATCAGGAAGTAAATGCCGAATTCCTTGAAGGGAATTTGTTTTGTGAACAGAAAATAGAATGCGGGTATGGCATAGAGCAAGCCTGCAAAGCGGGCAATGAAACGGTGGAACCACTCAATATAGAAGATATATTTATATTCTTCCAGTGTCATACTGGGGTTGATCTGTTGAAACTCAGGCGTCGCCTGATACTTTGCAAACTCCTCCTGCCAGGCTTGTTCGCCAATGGGAGGGATGGTCCCGCTGATGGGGTTCCACTCGGTGATCGAGAGACCGGAGCGGGTGAGGCGGACAAATGCGCCAAAGACGATCAGGAACGCTACGATGGAAGCAAAGAGGAAAAGCCAGTTCATCACGGCGCGATTGCGAAAGGGACCAGAGTCCTCACGGGGTATGGTGCCGGTGGTTTCCCGGCGAGTCTGTAGCATATGAAGGTTCTCCTAACAAAGCGCTGGGATTATAGCACTTGGAGATAAAGTGCAGAATGTGACCTTTGTGGTTTATTGAGAATTGTCGTGATCGCCCAGCATATCTATGCAACCTCCAGAACGTAACTCAAAAAAGGAAGTCACAACGTTTCCCCACAATTCAGATCAACAGGGACATGGAGCCTGAAAATGAGCCTGCTCATGCTCACGGCTGACAAAGATAATTAACTCGATTGTAGCTGCATTAACAGTTGACGATACTGTTCTGAATTCGAGGGTCCCATTAACAGAATCTGGTTAATGACAACGATTGCTTCTTCTTTTTTATTGCCAGTCAATAGGGTTTCGGCAAGCGAGTCGAGTTGTGCTACTGCATCAGCGGTGCGTCCAGCCTGCTGGTACAGCTGCGCGAGCGCACGACGCAGGATCATATCAGTGGGGCGATTGGCAATCAATTCCTCTACGAACTTAATGCCCTGCTCACTATGACCCTGGGACTGTAAATACGTGAGATAGCTTTCGATTTCTGCGTTCGCCTGGGCAGGCTGCCCCAGCCGCAGGCTGAGCTCGATCAGATTTTTTCGTACACCTTCATCATCGGGTCGCAATGTACGAATCTGCTCATAGATGCGTATCGCCTGCTTCCAATCTAGTCTCTGCATGTCGATATCCGCCATCCGCTGCAGGATGTGTACGTTCCATTTGCGGTCGGCGTTGGCTTGCTGGACGACGCGCAGTGCCGCGGTATATGTCCTGCGCGCCTGATCGAGTTCTGCAAGACGATAGTAGGTGTCTGCCAGTTCGAGATATTCCCGGATGGCATCGTCCATCTGTCCGCGGGCGACAAGCTGATCGATCAGCTTTGTACGAGCGACCATATCCATCGGCGCGAGCTGGATTACACGCCGGAGCAGCTTTGCCGCCTGTGCAGCCTCGCCGCGCACACTGTAGGCTTGTGCGATGGTGTTGAACTTAGCAATTGCCTCTTCGATATGGTTCTCGCGAATGAGAAGGTCACCCATCAATGTGTGCAGGGGGAGATAGGTAGGGGCATATGTCAGCGCATGGAAGGCTTCTTCCATCGCAGACCGTAATTGTCCGGCGCGTGCCAACTGGTGGACATGGCTGATGGCTTCGAGCACCTGACTCGACTGCGCCTGCAGGATCACTTCTGCAAGAGGCATCGGCATGTCGCCGTCCTGGGAGCGGGTCATCTGCTCGCGCGCTCGATATAAATGATCGCGCCAGTTCTTCCGCATGAGCATATCGTTGACGTTGTCACACAGGCGCTTGAGATTTGTTTCATCCTTCTCGGTTGCCTGGGCTTCGATCAGCGGCTCATACATCTGGCGGATCTCATCCGATTGCTCCGGAGAGACAATCATCGCGTCTGCCAGTTTCAGAGCTTCGAGATAATCCTGGGAGGCAAGATCGAGTCGTCCCAGTTTCTGATTGACCTGCCCCATCAGTAAGCGTGAAGCCAGACCAAAATCCTGGTGTTTGACGGCATGTTGCAAATGCCGGACGGCAGACTCCAGGCGGTCTCCTTTCGAGCGGATCAGACCCAAATCAAAGTACAGCGCAGGATGGTTAAAACCGGCTTCGAGAGCGTGTTCCAGTTCTTCGGCAGCCTGACTCTCGTTGTTCTTGGTCTGCGCGTCGATCGCCTGGCCAAGATGCAGGACGACCTTGGTCTGTTCGGACTGCTGCATGGAGAGCTGACCCGTGCCGCGCATTAGTGCCTGCAAGCCGCGCCGCGTCTGAGGACCTTGCCCGTCGTCGGTGGAGTATTCGAAGAGGATTTCTGCCAGCCGGGTTAACGCTTTTTGCCGCGCTTCGGCGATGGGGTCCAGCCCGGAATCGGCTTCCTTCTTGGGCTGATCCAGCTGTTTGACCTGTGCCATCGCAATGGGTCCCGTCCCGCCTTTGGGACGCAATGGCTTCGAAAGCAATTGCCCTCCTCGCAGGAGGTTAAGTGCCTGTTGTGCTTCTTCACTTTCAGGATGGATTTGCAAGGCTTTCTTGACGAGCTCGGCGGTTTTTTGGAGGTTACCTGTGCGCTGGACGAGGCTGGCAACAGCGATATATTCTGCCACCGCGCGGGATTTGTGACCAAGGCGTTCGTGCGCGAGGGCGAGACGCGAGTGAGCCATGATATGCTCAGGGTCCAGCATGGTGACGCGCACCCAGTTTTCGATTGCCTTATCCACATCGCGCTGGTTGAGAAAGAGATCCGCAGCTCGTGTCGCTGCGTCGATCGCTTCCTTGAGCCGGCCTGTGCGCTCGAGGAGCTGCGCGAGTTTTTCCATTGGAGAAGGGTCTTGCGGAGACACCTGTGCGGCACGCTTATAGATCTGTAGGGCTTCTTCAAAGTTCGCCTGTTGGAACAATGCCAGCCCCAGGCTGTTGAGCGCCTTTGGGTTATCGGGCATCTCCTGTAAGGCTTTGCGATATGCCGCGGCAGCCTTGCCCCACTCCTGATCCCAGGCAGCGGAATGGCCCTCATTCATTGCTTTTTGGAAGATGTCTTCTCGTCCGGGCATGGTGATAATTATAACGTAGGGGTTGGTATTCTTAACCCTACCATTGGATGATTTTTAACACAACACTGCACCGGCGCCAGTGCGGTGAGGACACGAAAGGCAAAGTCAAAATCCTTAGTGTTCTTCTCGCAGTGCCTGCCAGGGCAGGTGTGGTGTCCTTGGTGGTAAGAAAGTCTCTATATCGGATTTGTATCGCCCCAGTTCGTGCCGTAGCGTGCTTCGGTTAAGAGCGGGATGCTCAAGGGATAGGCATTTGCCATCACTTCCTGTACTACGTGTGCCGTTTCCTTTACTTCCGTTTTGGGGACTTCGAACACAAGCTCATCGTGCACCTGCAGGAGCATTTTCGCTTTTAGTCCGGCGGCTTTTAGTGCCGGGGCAATTTTTAGCATGGCAAGTTTCATGATATCCGCCGCGGTGCCCTGGACCGGAGCATTGATCGCCTCCCGTTCCTCACGGTTCTTAACCTGAACGTTGGCTCTGCCCTGCAATGCGGGGAAGTACCGTCTGCGCCCAAGCAATGTTTCCACATACCCCTGTTGTGCAGCCTGCTTACGGATTCCATCCAGGTATCGTTTGACACCGGGAAATTGCTCGAAGTACGCTTTGACGAACGTCTCTGCCTCGGCGAGAGTCAGATCTGTGTAGCGGGTCAGCCCAAACACAGACATGCCGTAAATGAGCCCGAAGTTGATTCCTTTGGAACGACGCCGCATTTGTTTGGTCACTTCGTCCGGTTTCACGCCGAAGATGGCGACTGCTGTCGCTGTGTGGATGTCTTGCCCTGCGCGGAATGCCGCCAGCATGTTCTCATCCTGCGCCATGTGGGCGACGATGCGCAGCTCGATCTGCGAGTAATCTACCGAGAGCAGCACGTGACCTTTGTTCGCGACGAAACCATTTCGCAACCGCCTGCCTTCCTCGCTGCGAATCGGGATGTTTTGCAGATTGGGGTTCGACGATGACAGGCGCCCCGTTACAGCACCAATCTGACTGTAGTTTGTGTGCACACACCCGGTTTCCGAATTGATCGCGGCTTGTAACGCATCCACATACGTGGATTTGAGCTTGGAAAGCTCGCGATGCTCCAGAATCAGATCGACCACGGAATGTTTGCCGCGTAACAGATCCAGCACACCGGCTGCTGTAGAGAAATGTCCGCTGGCAGTTTTGTTGCCGCGGTCAGGCGGCTCGAGACCGAGCTGCTTGAAGAGGACATCCGAGAGCTGCTGCGTGGAGTTGATATTGAACGGCTTACCGACCAGTTCATAGACCTGCTTTTCAATCTCATTCATCCTCTTCTGTAGACGTTTGCCAGTTTCCTGAAAGAAGGGCAGGTCCAGCGAAATACCATTCATTTCCATGTCTGCCAGGACAGGTGTCAGAGGTAAGTCAATTTCCTCAAGTAATTTTTCGCCATTGACACGCCGTAGACCTTGCTGCTGAATCGGCATGAGACGCAGCGTCACTTCAGCATCTGCCACGGCATATGGCGCCGCGGATTCGATAGCGACCTCATCCATCGTGATCTGCTTCTTCCCTTTGCCGATCAATTCTTCGATGTGGGTCATTTCTTCGCCCAGTTTGTTGAATGCCATATTCTTTAACCCCATGCTGCGCGAAGAGGGATCGATGATGAATTCCGCCAGCATGGTATCAAAGGTGAGGGGTGAAACGCGCAGTCCATGCCTTGCCAGGACGATGTAATCATACTTTGCGTTGTGCGCGATCTTACCGATCTTTGGGTCGGTGAGGGGACCTTTGAGCAAGGCAAGCACTTGTTCCAACGGAAGGTTCGCCCCGGCGCGATGGCCGGTGGGAATGTAGTACCCTTCGCCCTCCTGGATCGCCAGTGAGATGCCGACGATCTCTGCCTTCATCTCTTCCGTGGATGTGGTTTCCGTATCGAACGAAATGACTTGCGCTTTATTAAGTTTTTTAACAAGCTCTGTAAGCTTTTTCTCTGTGTCAACAATTTTGACTTCGATATCGAGGGTTGTAGCTGGTGTATATACCACCGCAGGTTGCGCTTGATCCGCTCCACTCGCAAACAGCGTCATCTGGTCTCCGGGTTTGAGGGAGGCGGCTGCGATGGTAGCTCCGTCTTTTCCGGCAATTCGATCGAGCGTCTTGATCAGCGAACGAAATTCCAGTTCCTGAAAAATTTTCTCAATTGCAGGAAGGTCTAATTCCTGCGCTTTCGCATGCTCGAGGTCGAGCTTGATGTTGAGGTTCGTCTTGATCTGGGCGAGCTCACGGCTGAGGAACGCGTTCTCGCGGTTCTGCTCGAGCTTTGTTCGCCAGCGATTTTCCACCTGGTCAATGCTTTGATAGATATTGTCGAGCGTTTCGAATTTTTGAATCAATGAGATCGCGGTCTTTTCGCCGATGCCCGCCACGCCAGGAATGTTATCGGATTTGTCCCCGACGAGCGCTTTGTAGTCCACCACCTGCGCGGGTGGGACGCCGAGCTTTTTGACCACGTCTTCATCCGTAATGTAGTTCTGGTCGTCTCCAGCCAGATACACCGTGGTGCGCTCATTGACGAGCTGCAGAAGATCGCGGTCGCCGGTGATGATCTTGATCCCCAGCCCCTGCTCCGCCGCGGTGCGTGCGATCGAGCCGAGCACATCGTCAGCTTCGTAGCCTTCCATCTCGAGGCGGGGAATATTGAAGGCATCGATCATGGCGCGGATGCGCCCAATCTGCGGGCTGAGGTCGTCTGGCATCTTGGCGCGCGTGCCTTTATAGGCAGGGAAAATTTTGTCGCGGAAGGTCTTGCCAGTATCGAAGGCGACTGCAATGTAATCCGGTTTTTCCTGTTCGATGATGCGGAGCAGTTCGCGGGCGAATCCATAGGTGCCAGCGGTTGGCTCCCCCTTGGACGTCTGCCAGCGCGCGCTGCTGCCGCCAGCGGTGAGTGCGAAGTACATGCGATAAGCGAGTGCGTGTCCGTCAATCAGGTAAAGTGTAGAAGGCATGTGTAAATCCAGTTGTCAGTATGGTTTTTAAGTCACTTGATGTTCCGATGGCAGTTCAACTGCCATCGGGATGATGCCCAGCAGTTGAACTGCTGGGCAAACTCTATTCTATAGTTTTAAATAGAAACGCGGAGTATTATACTCCGCGCTCATAAACTTATTATGAGTTGGGCTCAACGCGAGGGGATGTTATTTCTTGGCTGTGAATAGCCCTGGCGCGTACGGGTCTGCTTGATGTAATCCTTCACCAGCTGCGGCGGATGCGGCTGTGTGCCGCCCATGATCAGATATCCCGGCGCCCAGAAATCGCCAGACGGATTTTCCTTCTTCAGCTTTGTAAACTCGGTGAATATCTTTTCGGACGTCTGCTGGCGGATGATGCGCATCAGATATCCAGGCGACGTTGCCGGAGGCACGTTCAACACCCACTGCACATATTCCGGACGTACAGCCAGATATTCCAGCCGCCAGCCAAAGGCAATGCAAATCTGCGGCAGCCATTCCGAAAGCCGATCCGACATATCGCCGGTGAGATAATGGTTACTGAAACGCGGCACCAGTAAACAGGCATAGGTGAGGTTATAGAGACCCGGGGAGATCGGCTCGAGCATCACGCGTCCAGCTACCTCCGTGATCGAATGCGGGCGTGTCTCATCCAGCTCACCCGGCATGGGCCTGCGGATGGGTGTTTCGGGACGTCGACGCGACTTGGAAGGCATCGTCGCGTCAAAGTCTTCCACCACGTGTTCCACGGTCTGTTCATTATCCTGATTGGATACCAGCAAATCATTGGTGTGTACCGCAGGGGAGCTCTCGCGGCTGTACTGTCTTGAGCGTGAAGGAATAGGAGGCGGGGTGAACTCCTCCTGTTCCTCGAGCGGGAAGAGTCCGGGTTCGGGCCGCGGTGGCGGGACATCCGAAAGAATTTCGGCAATGCTCGGGATGTCCAGGTCCTGGCTGCTGTCATCGTCCACATATTCCGTGGGCACATCGTAGGTTGCAGGCAAAGGCTTCTGATTGACAGGTGGTTCCGCTACCTCGGGGGATTGCGTGGAAAGCTGGTTTACCAACTGCCCCGCCTGTGAGCGGATCGTGCTGAAAGGCGTCTCGGCATCAAAGACCAGAGCCAGTACCACATCATCTGCCAGGCGTGTGGCATAGAGCATGTGCTCCGCCTTCGTTGCCTCCAAACGTACAAAGCGCAGCAGGTCGCTTCCCTTTTGTCCATCCCAGTGACGGGTTACTGCCACTGCCAATTCCTTGGCCGCGCCCTGCGAAAGCTGACCTGCATACGCCCACAGACTATCGCCGCGGGTGATGAGGGCTGCCTGCGCGGAGGATTCAAGCGTCAGCCGGGTGAGATGCTGCGCGGCTCGGGTCACATCTCCCAGCCAGGGAAGGGAGGAATTGTTCGTCTGAACGTCCGGGTGGTGATCGGGAGTGGGGGAGTACTTAGAAGGAGGCATGGAGTTGTTGTCTAGCATGTTCAATATATCCGGTAAAAAGTATGGCTTGGGAGAGAGCATCCAGGGATGGAGCTCATCCATGACGGGAGTTGTCCCTTCCCGGGAGAACACAATGAACCTGATCTCCGGGTTCAGCATCCGCAGCGCCTGACCAATTTCCAGGACAGCCCGATATCCAAGATCCATATCCAGGAAGGCGAGTGAGGAATTTTCCTCGTCGGCGCGAACGACGGATTCGCCCTTTCCTTTGGTGATCTGGACCCGGTAACCTTCCTGTTCGAGCCCGTGGAGCAGTACTTGTGCGAACTTCGTATCTGTACTGACGATCAGCAAGCTTTTCGTCATATCTCGTAAAGTGTATCACGTCACAAGTTCACAAGCAAGCCGGAGGTACCAGCTTCTTTGCAAAAATGTGAAGATTCTCTTAAATTTGTCTAATCAACTTGATTTTCGTCTTTTTTTATGCTATCAATAGAAAAAATTCACAAGGGATATGAATGCACCGAGAACGAGTTTCCGAAAATGTCTTTTGGTTTCAGAGTGAAATTTACGCTCAAGTAACGGCGGGAGTGGTAGCGGGTCCCCAGTGGGCAGTGGTGATCGATACGCTGGCTTTGCCAGATGAGACGCTTAGTATCCGTGAATTCATCGAACATGAATTGAATGTTCCGGTGCGCTACGTGATCAACACGCATTATCACGCAGATCATGCCTGGGGAAATTGCTTTTTTCCGGGCGCGACGGTAATCGCCCATGCCCGTTGCCGTGACCTATTGATCGAGCGCGGCATTCCATCCCTGGAGGCGGCGCAGAAGCAAAACCCTGCGCTGCGCCAGGTGAAGATCATCCTGCCGCACATGACGTTTTCGCAGGGCGAAGTTACCCTGCGGGTGGGCAAGAAGAACTTGATCATCTCGCCGGCACTGGGGCACAGTCCTGATGGGATTGCCGTCCTGGTAGAGGAAGACCGTATCCTCTTTGCGGGTGATTCTTTCATGCCGCTTCCGTATATTGTCGATGGCGATATCGATGAGATTATGACTTCCATCAAGCAGATCGGCAAAATGGGGCTTGAAAACATTGTGCAGGGACATGGTGACATTATCCTGCGTGGGGAGATCGACGCAGCAGTAAAAGAGAATCTGAACTACCTCGCCACGATCAAGAAATCCGTCCGGGCGGC
>JAICRQ010000512.1 GCA_025966435.1 Anaerolineales bacterium
CCGATTTTTGAACCAGGATGAAAAGACACCCTTCCCCCTCAAGCCAGGTCATACGTGGATCGTGGTCGTCACGCTCGAAACGACGGTGACAGAACAAGCTGCCGGTGAATGGTTGTTGCAGTTTTTCCAGCCGCCGGGGGCAAAGTAGTAATTTGTAATTTGTAATTGAAGGCTAAAATTCGCGCTGAATGCAACGCAATTAGAGAGTTCATCTGATTCCCATATGATACGGAAACTATTTTTTACTCTGTTTTTTCTTTTTACAGCCTGCACCAGCGGTGCTCCCGGACTCCCACTCACCTCAACAATACAAGCTGCAACAAATAACCCGACGACTGTTGCCACCAATACAACACCAACGGAAAGCGCTCCTCTTAGCACAGCCACACCGCAACCGCGCAGCAACCCCGTCAATTACGGCCCAGAGGCGGGAGATTTCCCATCCGGCATCAATCCGCTCACTGGCCAAGCCGTGGAAGATCCATCCCTTTTGCAATTTCCTGCGGTGCTGGTCTCGATCAGCAACATGCCGGTCACCGCGCGTCCGCAGGCGGGACCCGGCTTCGCCTCGTGGGTCTATGAGCTTTTTATCGGTGAAGGTACCACGCGCTTTCTGAATGTCTTTTACGGAAGTCTTCCACATGCTGTACCAAACGTGGACGGTGGCTGCCAGGTGCGCGAAGAGATCCTTCGTCCGCGCGGCGCGTGGATTGGCAACCGGGTCTGGCTGGATGAGAATGAAAACGGTCAACAGGAGGCGTGGGAGCACGGAGTCGGCGGCGTTTGTATCCGCTTGTTAAGCGGAATCGATCGTGAGGTTCTGGCAGAAACCACCACGGACTCCAATGGATACTATGCGTTCGAACATCCCGAAGCAGAGGCGATCCTTCAGGTTGTTAAGTCCGATGATTATCGGTTTACAGAACGAGACATCGGCGATGATGACCATGACAGCGACGTAGATGTGCCCACAGGCGAAACCGTCTTGTTTCGGGCGGACTCCACTGATTCCCGCTTCGCGTGGGATGTCGGTTTGATTCTCCTCCAGGAACCATTACCTACTCCCAGCCCCATCGTGACTGGTACACCGCCGAATTGGTTCATTCCCTCCGAGCCGTACGTCGGGCCGATCCGCTCCGGGCGACTGACCTACAACCAGATCGGGGGGATGTTCCCCAATAGCTGTCTCGTCTATGCCAGCGCCGCCTGGGACATTGGCGAGCGACTCGATGCCTGCGAGATCGTCTACGGGGTAGATATGACAACCCCGAATAGCGCGCTGCTTCCTGTGAGGCGTTTACGTGAGCTGGCGGAACAGAGCTTGAACCCAAGACAGGCTGTCAATTATTCAGGCAACGTGTTTTCAGAGGACTTCCCTTCGGGTGGAATCCCCGCTGAAAAAATCGATGTTTTTTACCATGCTTATACACAGTCTGGCTGGCAGTATGACCCTGTTTCGCAAACCTACTTGCGTTGGACAGATCTTGCAGATGGCACAGGGACGCTTATCCTTGCAACAGATCGATTAACGCAGAGGCAGATGTCCTTCGAAAATGTGGTTGTTGTCTTTGCAGAACATGAGCGCTTCCGGCACAACCAGCTCGAAATCGATTTCCGTCTGGGGCAGAAAAACAGAGCGTATCTCTTCCGCGATGGACAAGCCTTCGCGATTTTCTGGTCGACCGAAAATCGCGAATGGGAAACGACAACGGGACTCATGCGGCCGATGCACTTCGTCGATGCGCAGGGGAACCCTGTCCCGCTTCACCCCGGCAGGACATGGATTCACATCATGACCCCGTTTTCCTCAATCACTGACCAGGGAAATGGAAACTGGCGAGTTCAATTTGTCCAGCCGTATGATCCTGAAGATACTCAGGTGCCTGAGCCGACTCCAATTCAGGAACCTACACTGACACCAGGACTCACACTGACGGTAGAGTCCACACCGACCCCCACACTTACATGGACGCCACCGCCCACGCAGACACTGACACCAACTCTGGAGCCCACCGCAATCCCATAGCCTGAACTCTGTTTCTTCAGCAGTTGAACTGCGAGACTGCAGGGTAATTGGTAATTAGTGATTGGAGAATTCATGCATCCCTACGTTGCCTCATTGAGAACCTTGTTCGAGCAAAATGCGAACCCCGCGCAAGCCGCGCCGATGAAGAAATATATGCGCGATCAGTTTGAGTATCTGGGAATAAAGTCCCCACAACTAAAAGCACTTTTCCGACAGATGGTCCAAGAGAACGGATACCCCTCAGCCAATGAAATCGATCACGTCATCCGCGAGCTGTGGGGGCTGCCCGAACGTGAATATCAGTACGCGGCAATCAGCCTTATGGAGCGGCTGGAAAAGAAACTGCCGTCGAATGCGATTAAAACCCTTGCATATATGATCGTGCATAAATCCTGGTGGGATACGGTGGACAACATCTCGCATACCGTGGGCGTGCACTTCAAACGTTATCCTGAAGTGCGAGAAAAATATCTGTCCCAATGGCGTGCCTCGCAGAATCTCTGGCTGCGCCGAACAGCGATCCTGTTCCAGCTCGACTATAAAGAGCAGACGGATTTTGCCCTGCTGTGCGAGATCATTCGCGAGAATTTGGATTCGAACGAATTCTTCATCAATAAAGCCATAGGCTGGTCGCTGCGGCAGTATGCACGCATTGACCCAAAATCCGTGACCAAGTTTGTGAATTCCACGCCCCTGCACCCGTTGAGTAGGCGCGAGGCGATGAAACATCTTGCGCCATAACATAGAGCGAATACCCGTGCAATCTGCCTTTAACTAGTGTATAGTAACAAAAACCCAAAAGGAGAGATGTCATGCAGCCCAGAACTAGAATCGGATTGATCGTTGGTGCAATTGGATTAGTGCTGAATATTTGTGTGGCGACCCTGGCAGGTTTCTGCGGACCCGTTCTATCACTCGTCGCTGGCGGGATCGCAGGCTACCTAGCCGTCCAACGAGAGAAA
>JAICRQ010000618.1 GCA_025966435.1 Anaerolineales bacterium
CCACCATCAGGTCGCATTGACGAGCCGCTCGCTGCGCCTCATGCCACGCCGATTGAGGCAGCTGTTCCCCAAACAATATCACATCCGGCTTGAGGATTCCATTGCAGTTTAAGCACTGGGGGATTTTCCCCGTCTCAATATAAGGGTGTAAGAAGGGACCAGACTCGAACTGCTGAAAGCAATTCGTACAGGAGAGCGTCCGCAAAGTACCGTGCATTTCGATCACATGCTGCGAACCAGCCTTCTGGTGCAGCCCATCGATGTTTTGCGTGACGATCACCTGCAGGTGACCGGAGCGTTCGAACTCAGCCAGAGCCAGGTGGGCAGGATTGGGCTGCGCGTTGAAAATACGGCTGGCGAGTGGCTGGAACCAGTGGAAGAATCGTTCAGGGGCTGTGCGAAATGTGCTTAAGGATGCGACTTCCAGCGGCTCATCCTTGGACCATAAGCCTGTCCCCTCAGATCGGAAGTCTGGGATGCCTGAAGGGGTGGAGATTCCCGCGCCGGTCAACACAACGGCGCGCTTTGCTTTGCGGAATAAAACCGCCGCGTCCTCAATCGCCGCACGATTTGCTAAGCAAATCGAGGCGAGAGTCGGACCGGCGGGCTTGCTCATCTGGGCAGCGCCTCCCGTTCCGTGACGAAATCCACGAGTTTTGTGATCTGCCGTGTCGTGAGGCTATCCGGCTGGCACAGGATGGCGGGCGTCTGCATGCGTGTTGCTTGCACGAAGAGCTCGGGGGCTGGTGTGAGAGTACTCAGAATCTCGTGCCCGAGCTGCGCCTGTACCTGGCTGGACGGCAGCTGCGTCTCGGAACGGATGCGGTTGTTGAGCACAACCTTTATGTTTTTCTTGGGGATCCCCAATTCTGTAATGTCTTCAATGAGAGCCTTGGTATGGGTGATCGTATTCGGTGCCCCTTCCAGGATCACCAGGACCTCATTACACAGCGGCAGGATGTTTTCGGCAAACGGCTGAATGCCCACGCCCAGATCGAGAACGACAAAGCGCGCCAACCCGGCGAGCTTCTTCACAAGCGTTTCGTAATTGGCGGTCTGGTTAATCAGGTGCATGTCGCGCGGACGGTCGGAAGCGAGCAGCAGTTTTAGACCCGATGGATGGGAGACCAGCACCTCGCGGACAGAATCGCGGGTGATGTCACTCAATCTGTTCATGCTCAAAAGATCTACGAGTCCCTTGGAATTTGTCACACCCACATCCAGCGCCAAGGCTCCCTGCCCCGGGAGCAGCTCTGCGACAATGACCTCCGCTTTGGTGCGAGACTGCAACCCGGCACCCAGGTTGACCGACATCGTCGTGGTGCCCACTCCGCCACGCGCGCCGAGTACGCCGATTACGTATCCACGCTTCAGATCTTTGAGGGAACCTGTGACGGATTTCTTGTTGTTAACACGTGCGAGCAGAGTCTTGACCCGAGCCTGCAGCTCGGAGGGGTGGGTTGGCTTGGTGAGATAATCGTTGGCGCCCACTTCGAACCCGATCACCTTGTCGTCCAACTGGGTTTTGGCAGTGAACATAAGGATGGGCGTTTGCAGCGTTGATGGGTTTTGCCGCAGGCGGCGCGTCACCTCGTAGCCATCCATATCGGGCATCATCACATCAAGCAAAATTAGATCCGGATCTTCCTCAAATGCTTTTTCCAACCCTTGTTGTCCATTCGTCGCCGCACTAATCTGATACCCCTGACGCTGAAGCATGAGCCCCACCAACCGAAGTGTGTCGAG
>JAICRQ010000417.1 GCA_025966435.1 Anaerolineales bacterium
GAATCAGGCGAGGTATATCGTCCGACGCCCACGACGGGCTTTGTGGTCAAGCTCTTGACGAAGGAGATGTATTTTTCCTGGTGCCCTTCTTTTCCAAACCGGGACGTGATCGAGTCGTTGCTCCAACTGCTGACGTTCACATCCCAAAGATCCGGTAGTTCCGCTAGCATTGCTACTACATCGTATGCTTCACCCTGGTGCGAAAGACCTTCTTCGCCGAGCAACTCATCCACGGCAAAGCGCACTGCTACCGCGCATTTATCGCTTACCGCCTCTTTTGTATCTTCGATCAGTTCACGGAAGAGACGCACACGGTTTTCCAGGCTGCCGCCATATTCATCCGTGCGGTCGTTGAAACGCTTCAAAATGAACTGGATCGCGGCTGTCATCCCGTGTGCCGCGTAGCAATAGACAATATCAAAGCCGGCTCCTTTGGCGCGCAGTGCCGCGTCGCGGTGCCACTTGCGCAGATTGCGGATATCCTCCTTGTCCATGCGCCGGGTCTGTACCGGATCATAGCCCGAGCCGCCAATAGTCCCTATGGAAATCGGTGCAAGCGAGGGAACACGCGAATATAGATTGGGCGCGTCAAACCCGTTGTAAGCAAGCTCAATCCCCGCCAGCGCTCCATGCGTGTGGACTGCCTCCGCCATCAATGCCAGCGCAGGGATATCTCTGTCGTCCCATAATCTTCCCTCAAAATAAGGCGCGAGATCGCTCGAATGATGAATCTCCACCTCTTCTGTGCAGACGACGCCCCAGCCACCCTCTGCTTTGACGCCGCGCATCGCTGCCATTCCCTGCGGCATGCGGTAGCCAAACCCGTTACAGTGTGGCACCTGATAAAAACGGTTCGGAGCGATCACAGGACCGATCCGAACCGTTTCGAATAGTATGTCGTATGGATTGTTCATGGGTGCTCCGGAGAGTAAATGCGTAGACAGGTACACAAGTAAACACGTAAATAGCCTTCATGAAACTTGTATACCTGTCTACCTGTTTTCTTGTTTCGTGCTTACCCAAACCTTCCTGTAATGTAATCTTCCGTCCGTTTTTCTCTCGGGGTGGTAAAAAGTGTTTTGCCTTCGCCATATTCCACAAGTTCCCCCTGCAGAAAGAATGCTGCATAGTCGGCAGCGCGGCCTGCCTGCTGCACCGAGTGCGGCACAAGGATAATCGTGTATTCTTTCTTTAGCTCTTGCAGTGCCGCTTCCACTTTACCTGTCGAGATGGGGTCAAGCCCGGAGGTCGGTTCATCGAGCAGGATGATCTCCGGCTGAAGTGCCAGCACGCGTGCCAAGCATATACGCTGCTGCTGCCCGCCGGAGAGGGCGATGGCAGGATCGTCCAGGCGATCTTTGACTTCGTCCCAGATAGCTGCCAGCTTCAAGCTGCGTTCGACTGCCTCATCCAGCTTGGCGCGACGCTTCTCGCCTGCCAGTTCCAAACCATACGTCAGGTTTTGACGGATGCTCATCGGCAAAACTACCGGACGCGCAAACACCATGCCGACCTTGCGGCGCAATGCGATCACATCAACTTTTGGGTCAAGGATGTTTCGTCCGTCGATCAAGATGCGCCCGGAGGATGCTTTCACTTCGGTCAGATCATTTAAGCGATTCAAACAGCGCAGCAACGTGGACTTGCCGCCTCCCGCGGGTCCGAAGAGAACCGTCACCGCTTTTTCGCGAATACCTAAGCTGATACCGCGCAGTGACTCGGTGCCATCGGCGTACTGAAGGGACAAGTCTTCTATGATTATTTTATCCATGGGCTCTTAGAAAGAAGACGATGAACCATCGACGATTGACGATATAAGGCTGTTGAGTTCAATTTTCAATCTCGTAAAGAGGCGATTCTTCTTTGACTGAATAAGGAGAAATTGATTTTCGGAACGCCTGTAGCTTTTTAGCCAATAGTTGTGAATCTTCATACACCTTGTTAAGAAGAGCTTCGTCTTGAAAATATCCTCTCCTCCGAATGATTTGCTGGCAAGCTATTGTCTCAATCAGTGAACGGATCGCCATCCCTAAAAATCTTGCTTGCTCTGCATCACTTTGTCCTTGAGATCCTTCCGCGATATTCAAAGCAATGGACGTTGCTGCGCGAGTGATTTGTGATTTCAAGTTATAGTCTTCGATTCGTGGCAAACTCTCAGCAACCTTATAAATTAAATCTATATAATCTAAGGCCAGGCTCCAAACATCCAGTTGTTCAAATTTATATGGCATTAGTTACTCCAATGGTCAATGGACCATTGTCTATGGTCTGGAATCACCATTGCCGCTTTGCCCTCGCTCTCGAACGAATGACGGTTGCGATCAAGTTCATCGTCAATACAAAGACGAGCAAAACCAGCGCCGTGCCATACTGAATTTGAATCGGCATTTCAGGGACCTGGGTGGAGATGACGAAAAGGTGATAGGGCAGCGCCATGGTCGCATCGAAAGGAGATTGGGGAAGTTGTGGCAGGAAAAATGCTGCACCTGTGAACAGGATAGGTGCTGTCTCGCCTGCCGCGCGTTCGAGCCCGAGAATTACGCCCGTGAGAATCCCGGGCAGTGCTTCTTTCAGGACGATCCGGCGGATCGTCTGCCAGCGCGTGGCACCAAGCGAAATACTCACCGTGCGAAACGCCTGCGGAACTGAGCGCAGCGACTCTTCGGCAGTGCTGATAATGACAGGCAGTGTCATGATCGATAGCGTCAGGGAAGCGGCAAGTATGGATGTGCCAAAATTCAGGAAGATCACAAAGAGCCCCAGACCAAACAACCCATAGACTACAGAAGGAATCCCCGCCAGATTAATAATTGCAATCCGAATCGTGCGCGTCAGCGGCGTGTCGGAGGCATATTCAGAAAGATAAATCGCCGCAGCAATCCCCAGCGGCACCGAGAAGATGGCAGTGCCCACAGTAAGATAAATCGTGCCGATAATCGCAGGCAGGATGCCGCCCGCACGCATCCCTTCTCGCGGAAAGCCGGTCAGAAACTCGAGCGAAATGGCGGGCAAGCCCTGAATAAAAATATAGATCACCACGGCAACAATGGGGAGTACCGTGAGAACAGCCATCAAGGTGATGGCTGTAAAACCGATGCGTTCTGTAAGATGGCGGTTGATGGGCAGCGTGCGTTTCATGACAAAATTCTCTCGGCACGTTTCTTCGTCCGAAACACAACGGAGGACGCAGCAATGTTCACGCCTAGTGAAATCAGGAATAGCACCATGCCGATAAAGAATAACACGTGGTAGTGCGTACTACCACTCGCGACCTCACCCATTTCCGCCGCGATGGTTGCTGTCATCGTGCGGACGGGTAAGAACAGATTCCCCAGGGATGTCGCCAGCACGGGAGCATTCCCGGTGACCATCATCACGGTCATCGTCTCGCCGATGGCGCGCCCAACACCGAGCATGACCGCGGTCAGCACGCCCGAGCGGGCAGCAGGAAAGGTCACCCGCCAGATGGTCTGCCAGCGTGTGGCGCCCAATGCCCAGGCGCCTTCCCGATAGGCACGCGGCACGGCATCAAGCGCATCCTCCGCAACTGACACAACGGTCGGCACTGCAATCGCACCCAGGAGGAGAGAGCCTGTGAACGCGGTCAGCCCGGTGGGAAGGTCCAGTAGGACGCGCAAGTAGGGAGAAAGAACCAGGATTCCCAGAAATCCCAGCACAACCGAGGGAAGACCGCCGAGTAATTCCACCAGTGGTTTGAGGATCTCCCGTACCCAGCGCGGCGCGATTTCGGA
>JAICRQ010000182.1 GCA_025966435.1 Anaerolineales bacterium
ACAAGCTCTACCAGAAGGTCTCGGAACTGGAGAAAGCCAATGACCGCCTGCGCAATCTTTCTCTGACCGATGCCCTGACCGGCCTAAATAACCGGCGCGGCTTCATGATCCTGGCCACCAGCCTCTTGAAATTTGCACGACGCGCCGCCTATTCTGTTGCCCTGTTATATATTGACCTGGACAGCTTGAAATATATCAACGATACCTTTGGTCATGGCGCGGGGGATGCGGCGATCACGCAGTTTTCTCGCATCCTGACGGACACGTTCCGCGATTCTGATGTAATTGGTCGCCTGGGTGGCGATGAGTTTGTGGCGATGATCGCCGATGCAACAGAAAGCGACCTCGCCAGTATTCAGGCTCACTTGCAAAGCAACGTGGATATTTACAATCTGCAATGTGATCCCGGGCAGGCTCTGTCATTTAGCCTTGGAGTTATTCGCGTCGAACCCGACTCTACAATTACGATGGAAGAGTTGCTCTCAGAGGCGGATGCTGCCATGTATAAACACAAAATCAGCCGAAGGCGTACCGCCTGATGTAAATCAAGCCGCAGGCAAAGAACGCCTGCGGCTTTTTATATGTATGTTTGTAATGAAAATCTATGGGGTAACAGTCCACTCTGCAAGAACCCTGATCAATTTTTTATAACCATCCTCCTTAAACAAATCTACACACTGCCAACGGCACAAGGGCTCAGGCAGGTCACACGCCTCCAGGCGGGCGGGGATCAAGAAGATCGACCCTTCGGGGAGAGAAGCTGCCTTTTCCAGTGCGATACGAAGCTCCTCGTGACGGAAGCCTCTCTGCCCGTTAAATTGCCTGGACAAACAGGCGACGACCATATCACTGCTGTGAATGGCTTTGCGGATTTCGTGCGCCCAGTCTTGGCCTGGAAGCAGTTTCTCCTGATCCAGCCAGACATCTGCCCCTTCTTTTACAAGGCGTTTGTATAATCGATACACAATTTTTTCATCCTGGCGTGCGTGGAGGAGAAATACTCGAAGTGGTCTTGAAAGTTTCATGGGCGTATCCTTGAACACAGTACATCGAACAAATAGTCATCTATTACGAACGAGGCACGGGAGCGTGAAACATCTAACCCACCGCCTGCGCGGCTACTCACATTACAAGAAATGAAATAAAAAAACAATCCCCTGTCGGGGATTTAAGAGGGTGAAACGCGGGGGAAAGGAGGGTTAACCTTTGAGGGTGACCTATAACCAGGCGCTAAAGTCCCAACCTGCCAAGATATGGCGTAGCTCTGCTTTACTGTTTATGCCAAACTTCACTAAGATATTGCGCACATGGGTTTTAATGGTTTCAGGAGAAAGCGAAAGGCGCGCTGCAATCTGGCGGTTAGTAAGACCCAAACAACTTAATGCAGTGACATCCTGTTCACGCGGGGAAAGCGATTCCCACTTAAGCCAAAGCTCATCAACAGATTTGTATTGGTCAAGGCTAGCGGCCAGGTGGTCAGGAATCAATTCATGTTCGGGGCGATCCTCGTGTCGGGCGGTTGTAGAAAGAGAAACTTGCAAACCTTCGCTTTCGTACTTACGAGGGCCGGGATTCGGACGCAAGCCTATCAGGAACAAGAAACGTTGCCAGATAGACATACGAGTATTATATTAGAACAAATGTTCCAGGTCAAGAACGCTGACCTTAAGGTTGCCTTACAATTATTCCTCCATTTCCAAATCTCGCTCGTCCTTGATCAATGGATTGTGATGCCGCTCGCGCCTGATCGCCAGCAGTGGATCCATCCCTCGCTGCATGGCAATGCCGTGCAAGAGCAGGCTGACCTGCGAAAGACCGAACCAGAAGAGGAAAACCGTCAGCAGGATGGACGCCTGGTCGATCCATTTGGGAGCGTGTTCCCGAATGTCCGTCTCCTGCTCACGCCAGCGGGTAACTTTCTTTTCATAGTCCTGAATGGACGAGAGAAAACTTTGCAGGCTGTCGCGCGTCTGGGTCAAATCGCCGCCCAATAAAAAGCCTGTATCCGCCACGAAGGTGGAGGCCTGCGTTGCCAGCACCTCCACGTTCGCAATTTCGGTATCCATCGATCGAGCAGACGCGATGAGGCCCGTCAACATCTCGTCGGGAAGGTTCAGGTCAACCCCGGGAATAAAATTGCTGATACCTGTGAGGACTCCTTGCAGGTTTTCCAGAGTGGAGCGCGCTTCTTCAATGCGGCTGCGCGTTGTTCTCAATTCAGGCAGCAGCCGGTCGTCCAAGGTGCTTTGAATACGTTCAAAAAGACTCTCCGCACTTTCCGACTGTTCAGCCAGTTTTTCGAGCGCTGCCTCCGTAGAATCCACAATACGCAAGGCACGCTCTAGCTCCTGTTCTGAACTTTTTAAGGTAGCCTCGGCTTGCGCAAGCTCGAGGTCGATCTGTCCCAATTGTCCCGTCACTTCGCGGGTGAGCGGTTCGTTGTAGTACCAGATGGCACCAATCCCCACTATGCTCGATACAAGAAAAATTGCACTCAGCAGGATCAAGATTCCAGCAAAAATTCTTCGGGCCATGAAAGCTCCTTATGCATAAACCTGAACCCCCATGGGAGGTAGATCACGGTTTGCGTACCTGATGAAACCAATAAAAGCCCGTACTCTTCTCAGCAAAACTGATTTGTAAAATTATACGTCAATATCCTGAGACGTCCCATAAGCAGCTCCTTTGTTGGCAAAAATCTCCATACTATGTATAACGAAATGAGATGGTAATCTGCTCCCCGGTCGAATTAGGAGATATTCAGACTATAATCTAATCATTCATTGTTTTGGTATCGTTGAGGAGAAGCATCATGCTCGTCATTATCAGTGATATTCACCTGGGGGACGGCACGACCGCCAATTCGATCTCGCCAACCGCATTTGAACTTTTTGCCAACCGTCTGCGTGAAACAGTCTTTTATGCATCTTTTCGGAAGGATGGCTCCTACCGACCCATCGAAACTCTCGACATCCTGTTGATAGGCGACATCCTCGACCCCCTTCATTCCACACTCTGGCTGAATACTTACCCCGGCGCACAGAACTACGCCCGCCCCTGGAGCGATACGAACAGCTCTGCTTTTGTGAGTATGCTCTCCGCAACCACGAAGGCTATTATGGACGTCAACCGCACATCGCTTGAGATCCTGCGGAAGTGTGCCAGAGGATCCATGATCCTGCTGCCGCCCGCGACAGCACGCCATGAACCGGATCGCGATTCAAAGGAACGGATACCTGTCAACGTCCGCATCCACTATATGGTTGGCAATCACGACTGGTATTATCGCCTGCCTGGTACTGTATTCGACGAGATCCGCAAAGCGGTGATCGATTCGATGGGACTATGCAACGAGTCGGGTCCGTTTCCCTATGAGCCTGAGGAACATCCTGCTCTGCACGAGATCCTGCAATCCTATCAGGTCTTCGCCCGTCATGGTGACTATTACGACAAATTCAACTTCGACCGTGAACGGGGACGAAATCACGCCACACTGGGCGACGTCTTCACGATGGACGTCTGTAATCGTTACCCGGTCGAAGTGCAGAGGCGATATGGCGACCGGCTCCCCAGCGGAGTCATCGACAGCCTGCGCCGTATCACGAACGTCCGCCCGGCACTGGCAACGCCTCTTTGGATCAGCGGACAGATCCGGCGTCACGCGGAGAGCGCCGCTCTGGAAAAGGAGCTGAAACAAGTGTGGGATGACCTGTGTGATGAGTTCCTGCAGCTAGACTTCGTCCGCGAGCTGGATAAATCATTTCAGTTCGATATTGTTGACGCCCTCGAGCTGGTGCTCAAAATATCGAAGCGCACTTCCTTTGAAACACTCGACGAGCTCGTCCTATGGGTCCATAACAAAATGAACGAAAACGAGCATTCTCTGGCTGAGAACGCCTTACGAGAACCGGCATTTCTTAACAATTCGGCACGCTTCATTGTGTATGGTCATACGCACCATCACGAGATCATCCCACTGGATTCCGATGGCGAGCCGCCGAATGAACGCCATCAGTTCTATTTCAACTCGGGCACCTGGCGTTCCTATTACGATCTCGCTATCCAAAACCCCAGAGACCAGAAGTTCGTGCGGTATCATACGTTCACCTATTTAACCTTCTATAAAGATGGAGAACGCTCCGGCAGGGAGTTTGAGGCATGGTCGGGTGCATTTGCTTAAGGATGGAAGATCTCCTAGAGCCCAGGCTGATGCCGGTTTCGATAGAATCTGCGCTAGGCGGTCCCTACTCATTGACTTACCCCTGTGCTTTTCATATAATTTCGTTTCACAACAGCCGTACATCGACAGAAGGAACATAGTTCTCAAAAGTAGAAGATTGGAGGTGCAAGCGTCAACTTGAAGTGTGTGACTCACGATTTGCTTTACAAATCAAACATTTGCTATAAGGAGAAGAAGATCATGCGTAAATTGTTGTTCCCTCTGTTCAGCCTGATGGTGCTTACCAGCTTGCTGCTCGCGGGATGCGGAACACCAGCCGCTACCCCAACCGCCGCCCCTGCTGCTGAAACGCCTCAAACGCCCGGGGTCGCCGGCGGGGAACGCCTTCAAGCCATTCTGGACCGGGGCGAAGTGATCTGTGGTGTGCACGGCACATTCCAGGGTTTTGGCTTTGTGGATAGCGATGGAAACTGGACCGGCTTCGATGTAGACTTCTGCCGCGCTTGGGCAGCTGCCCTGTTCGATGACGCGAACGCCGTTGAATTCCGCGGCTTGAGCGCTCAGGAACGTTTCACGGCTCTGCAATCTGGCGAGGTGGATGTGCTCGCCCGCAACAGCACCTGGACGTGGGCGCGCGATGTAGAGCTTGGACTCACCTTTGGACCGGTGAATTTCTACGACGGTCAGGCCATCATGGCGAAACGGTCTGTCGTGGATGATCCGGCTGCCGGTCTTGCAGCCCTTGAGGGCGCAAACGTCTGCGTGCAAAGCGGTACCACCACAGAACTCAACCTTGCAGATCAATTCCGCGCCGCGGGTGTGAACTACACCCCGGTCGTCTTCGAAGACCAGAATGCCGCTTTCCAGGCATATGACGAGGGCCGCTGTGACGCGATCACCTCCGACCGCTCTCAGCTCGCCACGCAGGGACAGGCTGTCCTTCAAAACTATGCCGATCATGTGATCCTGGATGTGGTCATGTCGAAGGAGCCACTGGCACCTGCTGTTTCCGATGGCGACCCACGATGGGCGCAGGTTGTCCAGTGGGTTATCTATGGAATGATCCAGGCGGAGGAGCTCGGCATCACTTCTGAGAACGTGGATACATTCCTCACAAGTGAAGATCCGGTTGTCCGCCGTCTGCTCGGCGTGGAAGGTGAGCTCGGCGCTATGCTCGGTTTGAGCAACGACTTCATCTACCGTGTCATCAAGCACGTTGGCAATTACGGTGAAGTGTATGATCGCAATCTCGCCACCTTCAACCTGGCACGCGGTCAGAACGAGTTGTGGACGAACGGCGGTTTGATGTACGCCCCGCCTTTCCGTTAAACAAATCCTCTTTTATCGGGCGGTCCGCTTAACGCCGGACCGCCCGATCCGTATCTTATGAACACCACAGCTCCCTGGCGTGATATCCGTGTTTTGAAAATCCTGGCACAGGTGATCTTCATCATCCTGCTGGCTTTGGTTGCCGCGTATCTGTATGCCAATGTCACAACCAACCTTGCCCGGCAGGGGTTAGCGGTAGGTTACGGGTTCATGACGAACCCTGCCAGCTTTGGAATCGGCGAGTCGTTTATTTCCTACGACCCTTCGGATACCTACGCACGTGCCCTGCTGGTTGGGCTGGTCAATACGCTGGTTGTGAGCGCACTGGGCATTGTATTCACAACAATCGTCGGAGTGCTGGCAGGTGTAGCGCGGCTCTCCTCCAACTGGTTGATCAACCGGTTTGCCGCAGCCTATGTCGGGTTGATCCGCAACACGCCTCTTCTGCTCCAGTTGATGTTCTGGTACTTCGGCGTCATCATTCAACTCCCGGACGTGGGGCAAGCCATCAAATTGCCGGGACCTCTCTTTCTGACACAGCGCGGGGTTTACATGACTTGGGGGGAAGGGACATCCACATTCCCCGCATGGCGTATATTTATACTGATTGCATTCATTTCTATTGTTGTGATTTGGCTTCTTCTGCGTAATGCACAGAAACGCGCTAGTATTCCGTTATCCCCGTGGTGGAATTTGGCGTATCTCATGGTCCCAGCACTGATCATTTTGATCGGCTTTGTGATCCAGCCTGAGCCGCCTTTACAAGCCACTGTTCCCGAACTCTCGGGCTTGAACTTTCGAGGCGGGCTGCGGCTGACCCCTGAGTTTGCTGCCTTGTTATTTGGATTGGTCATCTACACGGGTGCTTTCATCGCAGAGATCGTGCGCGGTGGAATCCAGGCGGTCTCACGCGGGCAGGTAGAAGCGGCGCGCTCGCTGGGGCTGTCCACCGGTCAGGCGCTTCGGCTGGTAGTCTTCCCACAGGCGTTGCGCATTATGGTGCCGCCGGTGACCAGTCAGTATTTGAATCTGGCAAAGAACTCATCGCTTGCGATTGCCATCGGGTTCCCGGATCTCTTTAGCGTGGCAGGGACGATCTTTAACCAGACCGGCGCGGCGATCGAGATCATTACGATCATGATGTTGAGTTACCTGAGCATCAGCCTGTTCACATCCCTGTTGATGAATATTTATAACCAGCGTATCCAACTGGTGGAGCGTTAATATGGCGGCGATTGATACGGTCGAAATGAAACCTCCCCGGCTAGCTGTGGGTCCGCTGGCATGGGTCCGGAAGAATCTGTTCAGCACATGGTACAACGTCGCGCTGACGCTTGTGGCAGCCTGGCTGCTCTACCTGCTCCTGAGACCTGCTTTCGAATGGGCAACGACTGAAGCACGCTGGGGCGTGATCGAAGCGAACCTGACACTTTTCATGATCGGCTTGTATCC
>JAICRQ010000603.1 GCA_025966435.1 Anaerolineales bacterium
CGAGGTGCGCCGCAGTGGTCTGCGCGCTGCGCTGGCGTATGGCATCGTCGAGCTTGGGAATGCTGGTGCCCGCCAGCGGGAGTTGACGGCAGCTGCCTCCTTCCTTGAGGAATTGAGAGAAGACCCTCTGCTGGATGGCTGGGTGGGACCGCATGCCTTCTTTGTCGATAATAGTGAGACTGCCATGCGGATGGAATTGGATCTCGCAACCAGACACAATACTGGTTTTCACACCCATTTTGGCACCGGGGATGAAGAAGAAGTTTATTGCCAGGAGAAGTACGGACATTCTGCGATCCAGCAGCTCAAGCAAATGGGTTTCTTGGAACGCCCAATTCTGGCGGCTCACAGCATCACGCTCCAACCAGCAGATTTTTCCACCGTTGCACAGGCTCCCTTTACTGTGGTATTCGCCCCGTCTTCCGACATGCGCAATGCTGCGGGCATTCCGCCTTTAATGGAGATGCTGGCAGCAGGCATCCGGGTGACGCTTGGGACGGATAACGTCGCTAACAATAATAGCTACGATATGTTCAAGGAAATGACGCTCACAGGTAAGCTTATGGCGCTCATGAAACGAGACCCGGCTGCCATCTCCACACGTTCCATTTTGGAAATGGCAACACTGGGCGGTGCACGCGCACTGGGTCAGGAGAAAGAGATCGGGTCACTGGAGGTTGGCAAAAAAGCGGATTTGATCGCCCTGGATCTGAATGAAGTCGGCTGGTCGCCGCGCGGCGGACAGGATATCTACACGGCACTGGTGTATTCCGTCACCGGGCAGCATGTGCGCGATGTGATGGTGGATGGGCGCTGGCTCTTCCGCGATAATCGCTGGTTGACGGTGGATTTCAACGCAGCACGCCTTGAGCTCGAACGGCAGCATACGGAACTAATGGGGCGCATTAAGAATAAGCAACAGGTACTGTAAAAAGGTCACACGTGTACGATAGAAAACAAATTGCAATGATGAAAGAGATTTCCACCTTGCTCTCCGCAGCCAAACGATTCCAGCCGGACCTTACTTCCTTCCTGTGTGACCTGATTCGCATCCCTTCGGTCAATGGGCGCGACACCGAAGCGTCTGTGGCAAGCCGTGTGGAAGGGGAGGCTCGCACATTAGGGTTGGAGTCACGACTGATAGCGCTTCAGCCTGAGCATCCAAATATCCTGGTCACGTACGGGAAAGGTACGGATCGATTCGCATTGATCGCTCATATGGATACGGTTGTAGAGGGGGATGAGACAGGTTGGTCAAGCCCACCGTTTGCTGGGGAAATAAAAGAAGGACGCATAATCGGGCGCGGCGCGGCGGATAACAAGTCTGGTCTGGCATGTAGTCTCTACACACTTGCCCTGCTGCGAGAGCTTAAACTAATCGATCCTGTCCACCAGCAGGTGATTGTCGTTGGCGTGGTGGATGAAGAATCTGGTGCGAATAGTCCGCTTGGCGTTCGTCATCTGCTGGATACGGGCGAGTTGCAGGCTCGCGGGGCGATCTACACGTATACAAGCGATATTGTCTGCATCGGACATCGCGGTCTGCTCCGTCTTGCGTTGAATGCCTATGGGCAGTCCATTCACGCAGGAGTAGCGGAATGGCATAATCGTACTCGCGGCGCCAATGCTGTGCTGGCTATGGCAGAGCTGTTACTAAAATTGGAATCTCTCAACGTGCCCGTCCTGCCTCCGCCTGGGTTTGAGCACCTGGGCTTTACAGTCACTCCCGGAACGATCTTTCAGGGCGGCAGCTTTCCCAGCATCGTCCCGGACTCAGCCAGGGCACTTGTGGATATCCGCCTCTTGCCAGGACAATCCTCTGCGGAAGTGTTGGAGTTCGTCCGAAACAAGATCCGTGCTGTGGAAAACGAACGCGCAGGAATATCCTTCCAGATGAAAGTGAGTGTGGATATTCCCGGGGCGGTTATCCCGCAGTACCATCCGCTCGCCTTGCTTGCTCAGGACTACACGGA
>JAICRQ010000522.1 GCA_025966435.1 Anaerolineales bacterium
CTTGCTGCTTGAGCGCATCCGACGAGAGGCAAGGGTCGTCGCGGGGCTGCGCCATCCTAATATCGTTCAGATCTTCGATTTCGACACGGTCGATGGCCATCCTTATATTGTCATGGAGTATTTGAAGGGTCCAACACTGGCGACGTATTTACGTTACCTGCACCAGCGAAAGAAACGGATTCCGCCGGATCAGGTTGCGCGCTTGCTCAGCGAGATTTCGACTGCGCTGGACTACGCGCACAAACAGGCAGTGGTCCATCGCGACATCAAGCCTGGCAATATTCTGCTGTATAACAAGGCCGAAGACATTCCTCTCGATAAACCTCTGACAGATGATGTGGAAGCCGTGATTACGGACTTCGGGCTTGTACGCATCATGAACACAGCGTCCCAAACGGCTTCCGGCACTGTGAGCGGAACACCCGCCTACATGTCTCCGGAACAGGCACGCGGCGATCCGACCGATCATCGCACGGACATCTATTCTCTGGGGATTGTTTTATACGAAATGCTAGCGGGGCGCGTCCCCTTTGAAGCGGATAGTACCCTGACCATACTGCACATGCAAATCCACACGACACCCCCGCCTGTCCCGGGAATTGCTCCCGAGGTACAGGCAGTGATCGATCGCGCCCTGCTCAAAAATCCGGAAGACCGTTACTCCAGCAGCCGTGAATTGGCGACAGATTACTCGCGTGCGATCGGCATGTTTGCGGCGGCTGAACTCACCAAGGAACCTATAATCGTGAAACCTGTGCCTGTCGAGGTTCCGGAACGGATAGAGCTAGAACCATCTCCCGTGCCACAGCCACCGACAAAACCAGAGTCGCAGTCTGTGCTGGAACCACAGATCAAGCCGGAGTCGCGTCCAAAGCTAGAGCCCGCGCCAAAGCCGGAACCAAAGCCAGCACGCAGCCGGTCCATTGTTCCTATCCTGCTACTTTCCATCATCGGGCTCGCCGCTCTGGCGGGTGGAGCTTTTGTGCTTTTTTCTCGCGAGGATACTCCTCCTCCTGCACCCACCCAGACCGTAGCTCAGGAGACGCCCATTACCGAATCAAGTCCCTTGCCATCGGAGCCCCCCAGCCTACCCGAAGCGACTGGAATGGTGAATGTACCTGCTGATACGTATCAGGTTGGCAAAGATCCAGAGACTAACAATCAAAGCGCCATACAGAGCATCTCGCTGCCTGCGTTCTGGATAGACCAGTACCAGGTGACAAATACGGCATTTCAACAGTTCATGCCGGAGTGGTCGATCCCGCCTGGAAAGGAAAATCATCCGGTAACGGGGGTTACGTGGGACCAAGCCGATGCTTACTGTAAATCATTGGGCAAGCGATTGCCGAAGGAAGCAGAATGGGAGGCGGCTGGCCGCGGTCCCGGCGAAAATCCCCCATTGTATCCCTGGGGCACCGACCCTTCCGATGGTGGGAATACGTTCGATCTGCCGAATGCCACCTATGAAGTCGGGTCGCAAGACTTTAATGTCAGCCCCTTGAACGTATACGACATGATCTATAACGTGTACGAATGGGTGGGCGAGCCGTATGGCAGCCTTACAGCCGGCAACCATATTTTGCGCGGCGCCCGCTTTAGCACTCCTTATGATTTAGCATTCCGTTTGGAAGTTCCACCGAACGATACACAGAATGTCCAGTACGCTGGTTTCCGTTGTGCGGCGGATCAGGTCAGGTAAAGGAGGATTCGCATGAAAACCCAAAGCATATACCGATCCAAGTGGACAATACCTATCGCGCTGATGCTGATCTTTGTGATGGTAGGATGTACTGGTCAGTTGCCTCTGCCGACTGAGCCACCAGCAGCGTCAGCAACTGTAGAGTCTTCTCCCCCAACCCAGGATCCGGCAGCGTCAGCCACCGAGCCCGGGGTGGAGCCCACAGCGTCTTCACAGCCAACCACAGACGAAAATGTGCTCTATCGAGATGACTTCACGAACCTGGCATCGGGCTGGCCATCAGCCGATTTTGGTGATTATTACATTGGCTATCACGAGCCGGAATACTATCACGTCGAAATTAAAACGCCGAACGCCAAAGCGCCGGTCGTCAGCATCCCTGATTCTGAGACGAACTCATTTCCAGACGCAACAATAGAGCTGCAGGTATTCACAGTGTCCGGCAGAACCGCTACCGATGGGGATTACCGTTATGGGTTAGCCTTCCGCCGTTCAGGTGACAATTACTATGCCTTCACAATTTCGCCCACCACCAAGGCGTGGCAGGTGCTCAAGAGTTCTCCCAGTGGTATCACAGTCCTGCAAGAAGGCGTGGACGAGAGCATCCACGACATGGATGTGGATGATCTCCTGCGCGTGGATGCCCAGGGCTCTAATTTCTCGTTTAGTATTAATAATGGGCTCGTCGGTCAAGTGACAGACTCGGATTATTCAGCAGGTGAGATCGGTCTGTATACCGAGAACCTGACGAATACCAACACACACGTCCATTTCAATGCATTGACGATCCGGAATTTGGAAGCTCCTCCTCCAGATGACGTCGGGGCCTTGCTGTATGAGGATGACTTCACGAACCTGGCATCGGGCTGGCCATCAGCGGATTTTGGTGATTATTACATTGGCTATCACGAGCCGGAATACTATCACGTCGAAATCAAAACACCGAATGCCAGAGCGCCGGTTGTCAGCATCCCTGAGTCTGAGACAAACGCTTTCCCCGATGCAACCATCGAACTGCAGGTGTTCACGGTGTCCGGGAGAACTGCCACCGATGGAGATTACCGTTATGGTTTAGCCTTCCGTCGCTCGGGTGATAATTACTACGCCTTCACAATTTCGCCCACAAGTAAGAAATGGGAAGTGCTCAAAAGCTCGCCCAGCGGAATTTCCGTCTTACTGGAAGGCGTAGACGAGAGCATTCAC
>JAICRQ010000299.1 GCA_025966435.1 Anaerolineales bacterium
ATGCCGTGATTTTGAGGGCATGTATCTCTCAATACGAACCGTTTTGCATCATTGCGTGTTATTCTAATTGATGGACAATTCTGAGTCCGCGAGATGGGCTAAGACCAAACGCAACGCCACATTGCCAGTCATTGGCGGGATGAGCTTCTGGCTGTTACTGCTCGGATTCGCTCTTCTTGTCGTTGCCACTGCTATCGACGGACTTTAGCCTCCGAAGGCTAAACACAGACAGGGCCTAGCCCAGCCTGCCTGCGTTTAGCTTGTAATATCCACTGAGAGGTAAGCTTGTCTGTTATCACTTACCAGAAAGGAATATCGAATGTCTGTCGCTCGGGTTAGTGAGATCAAGGCATCCTCCGCAGAGAGCTTTGACGATGCCATCCGGCAAGGGGTTGCACGCGCGGTGAAGACGCTCCGGAACGTCAAATCAGCCTGGATCGCCAATCAGGATGTGATCGTCGATGATGACGGCAACATTTCTGAATATCGTGTGCAGTTGAAAGTCACATTTGTGCTTGACGACTGATACTCATTCCATGTATGGAAAAGCGCCCTCACGGGCGCTTTTCTTATTCCCCTGATAACTATTCTGGACTTTAGAACACACTTTCAAAACTGCTGATAGAACATGCCTTTGTCAGCCACACGCAATCATCTCTACCTCTGGATCTTCCGCCAGGTTCCAGACCCGGTCGAACTCCTGCAGGTACAGGCGGGCGACCTCTGCATTGTCTATGATGATCACATTTTCATCGTTATTCTCTTCGGCATTCGTTGAATAGTTCATAGAGCCGGTAATAACAATCTGTTCATCAACCACGATCACCTTGTGATGCAAAAAACCAGAATTGCCATCCTGCTTCACGGGAACGCTCCTGCACATCAGGGTACGGAGTTCGGCGGCTTCGGTCTCACTCCCGAACTTCTCAAAAACGCCGGCCACATCCACACCGGCTTTGAATCGCTGACTCATCGCATCGGCGAGCGGAAAATCGGTAAAGCTGAACGTGAGGAAACGAACACTCGTGGTCGCAGATTGCACAATGGGGACGATCGCATTTTCAAGAGCCGGGTCTTCTGAAGTAAAGACGACCACAATCCTCGAACCATCCACGGTGACTACTTGCTCATCCAGTGTGGAAGGTGATCTGGGACCAAATTGCCCATCCCACATTTCCTGGAACTCTCGCTCATAGATCGCAGCAAGCTCAGGCGACTGGATCACAATTACATTATTATCCTGGTCAAAGACTCCGTTCTCTGTGATGTTGGTGGAGCCCGTCCAAACGATCTGACCGTCGAAGATCCAGAACTTGTTGTGCATCAACGCCGAACGCGTATCCGACCGTACTTCGATGCCTGCCTCTTGCAGCATCGCGAAATGGCCGTGATCGGGCTCTATATCGGCTTCTAGACCATGTTCATCATCCGTCACCCAGCGAACATCCACTCCGCGCTGCCTGGCGGCAATCAGCGCTTCTGCCACGGGCGTGAGATTGAATTCAAACGAAGCGATATGGATGCTGGTCTGCGCGGCGTTGATCTTCTCGACCAGCCGCCCGGCAACGGAACTCTGCCAGTCAGCAGGATTGCTTATATTGACCGGATCGGTGAAATAGACCTCCCACCAGGTTCCGCTTGCATTCGCGGCAGTAGGAGCATTTGCAGCAGTTGATGTCTGCGAGGTAACAAGCGCAGTTGGGGTGCCTGTGCCGAAAACACCGTCCGGGTCTCTGCCTGTGATCGAGTAATAAATGCCGAGAATGAAAAGAATGATTAATACAAATAAAGTAACAGATGAATTCGTCCTGGATTTGGCGCGGCGCCTGGGCATGGCATCTCCTTAGCCTCGTTGTTCGAGCAAATCTTGTAACTTCAAAATCAACTGGTGAGGAGTCATGCTATTGTCATCTACCTTGCTTAGTAACTCATCCAGTTGTCTGGCGGAGGGCAATTCCCGTCTTTCGCCAAAAATGGTGCGGAAATTCCCAAGCAACCGGTCCCGCAATTGAACGCGGCTCGCAGAGTCCGTGTACTTGCCGGCAGCCCAATTCCCAATGGAACGCATGGATTGCCTGATAGCTTTTAGACGCGGCAGAATCGCCAGGTCGGAGGCGAAGTCATCAAGCGCTCTTGTCTTACCGATGATTGACTTTGCTGTAGCGATCCCCCAATTGAGCATTTCGGTGGCGGCATCTGTGTCGAGCATTTGCAGGAGGGCTTCATTGCCAGTCATCTCCTCGATCACGCGCTCCATCCGAGCATTCAGATCAACCATGTGGAAAGTATAGTCGATTTATTGAACTTTATAAAAGGTGACAATCATTTTACATATCTATTCTTTGAGTGCAACGAAATCCTTTGGAGCACCTAATAGATGTCTTGCAGCCGTTGGATCGATTCGTTTGATCATCCCCAACAGAACTTCCCCACTACCCGTCTCGACATAAGCCTGTATCCCGTTCCTTCGCATCCACTGCACCGATTCCGTCCAGCGGACGCGTGACTGCATTTGCGCTTTGATATCCGCACGGAACTCATCGGCTGTGAGCATGGGCCTGGCATGGACGTTTCCGACAACGGGGATTTGCGGTGTATTCATAGCACAGGCATCCACGGCGGCATTCCAGTCTTCCTGGATCGATGCCATTAACGGTGAATGGGCGGCGATGCTCACCGCCAGCGCGAGAGCGCGCTTCGCCCCAGCAGCTTTTGCGCCAGCCATGGCGCGTTCCAGGGCGGGCTTGTGACCGGAGATCACCACCTGCCCCGGACAATTATCGTTCGCGACCTGGACAATCTCCTCTGTGGTACTGGCATCCGCACAAACTTTATCCAGCGTGGGGATGTCGACGCCGAGGATGGCTGCCATCCCACCGGGGTTGAGTTCTCCTGCGCGCTTCATCAGTTCGCCGCGCGTCCGGACGAGCTTTAAACCATCCTCAAACGACAGAGCACCCGAGGCGGTAAGCGCGGAGAGTTCGCCGAGGGAGTGACCGGCCACGGTCGCAGGTCGGAAGTCCGGGTAATGAAGCGTGAATGTTCGCCAGGCTGCAATCGAATGGACGTAAAGGGCAGGCTGGGTATTGATCGTCTCGTTCAATTCCTCGGCCGGACCTTCCCACATGAGCTGCGAGAGGGAGAAACCAAGGAGCGAGTCCGCTCGGTCGAAAATCTCTTTTGCAGCGGGATAGGTTTCGGCAAGCTCTTTTCCCATCCCAACGGCCTGAGAGCCCTGCCCGGGGAAAACGAACACAGTAGATTGTGGATTTAGTTTCATAATCCCTTTAAACACAAACGGGTCGTGTTCGTCACGACCCGCACCGTAGGGAGTTCGGCACATCGGAATGCTATGCGAGCTGCCGAACTCTACTCAGCCTTTTTCTTTTCCTTCTTCACTTCGACAACTTCACGACCTTCATAGAAGCCACAATTCGGGCAGACGGTGTGCGGAAGCCGCATCGAACCGCAATTGGAACACGCCGTCAGGTTACGCGGCTGCAGGGCATCGTGGGCGCGGCGCATATTCCGGCGGCTCTTCGAGTGTTTACGTTTTGGATGTGGGGGCATTGATCTTTCTCCTTAATTATGTACGGGCGAAGTCGTTTCGCCCCTACGGTTTTCCAATCGAGCGGGCAGATTATATCGGCAGGCTAAAGGTGCGTCAAGGATAAGGAATAAATCCGATTGCAGCAAACAGGCATTAAAATGCCCGACGTCAGAGTGAGGGGGGCACCCTGACGTCGAGCATTTATATTATATAACATTTGTGGGCTGTGTCAAGCAACATCCTCAATTCTCAGCAAATACTTAGGTATGGAATCCAAATGCGCACTGATAGTAAAATCAGGGGAAGGAACTGGTTTCTATGCTAATCATCGATGCTCATCTCGACCTTGCCTGGAATGCACTCCAATGGAACCGCAACATCCAGCATTCGGTCTACACGATCCGTACGGTGGAAAGCAATCTCACGGGCGCCGGGCGCGGGCAAGGGACAGTCGCGCTGCCCGAAATGCGCCAGGGACGAGTTGCGCTTTGTTTCGCCACCCTGCTGGCTCGCTCCACAGGACGCACAATCCAAAACATCGATTATTCCTCTCCCTACCAGGCATACGCCATTGCCCAGGGACAACTGGCTTACTACCGCGCGCTGCATGAGGCAGGCAAAGTCTGCTTGATCACAAACAGGAAAGAGCTGGACGACCATATCCAAGCCTGGCTCCGATGGGAGGCAGACACATCTCTGGTGCAACCGTTAATCGGTCTGGTGATCAGTATGGAGAGCGCAGATCCCGTTCTCGAGCCCGAGCAATTACCGGCTTGGAAGGCCTCGGGCATCCGCATTATCGGGCCTGCCCATTATGGTCCCGGCCGCTATGCGGGCGGGACAGGGACAGAGCTGGGGTTGGCATTTGAGGGAAAGCAGCTTCTGCGTGAAATAGAGAAACTCGGAATTCTTCTCGACCTCACCCATCTCTCGGATGAGGCATTTTGGGAAGCTATGGATTGCTTCGGGGGCATGGTGCTCGCCAGCCATAATAACTGTCGCGCTTTGGTTCCACACCAGCGTCAGCTCGACAATAAGCAGATCCACGCCATTATCTCGCGGGATGGCATGATCGGTGTTGCCTTCGACAACTGGATGCTGCGCCTGGGCTGGACGCGCGGCGTAAAAGATAACGAACGCGTGATGCTGACCCATGTTTTCGATCACATCGACCACATCTGCCAGCTTGCAGGGAATAGCCATCACGCCGCGATCGGCAGCGACCTGGACGGAGGCTTCGGACGCGAACAATCCCCGTCTGAC
>JAICRQ010000577.1 GCA_025966435.1 Anaerolineales bacterium
TGAGACCGACTGCCACGTTCGCCAGCCGCTGCATATCGAGAATGTTGCTGATCTGCTCGCTGTAGGCATGCAGGGTGCGGCTCGGGTGAAACTCCTGGATGTTCAGCCAGCGGTTAACCCAGCGCCGGACCAGCGAAAGCAGCGGCGTAAAGATAAAGGAGAGCAGTAAGGCGATGCCCGCGCCCACCAGCAGCGGATTGTAATTGGGCAGGGCATTGAATACAGTTTGGGATGCACTAAAGCCTGCTACATAAAATCCCACGATGACGAGCGTGGTAATAATGTATGTGACGACGCGCCGGGAGACTTCGACTAAATCGGGCGGATCATGCGTGACAACGATAAACGTCCCCAGCGCCACAGCCGCCAGCCGGATCGGGTTTCCCGGAAGCGGAATCCCGCCCAGAATGAGCATGTCGTTGAGGGCGATCAGAAGAAAAACCGGCGTCCAGTAATTCAAGCGGTTGCGCAGCAGGGGCTGGCGCGAGTGGGCATAGGCGGAACGGACCGTCACAATCGCGGCGACCATAAACAGGAGCCATCCGAGCATTGCCCAGAGCGGCGCCAAACGCTCTAGCGTGAGAGTGAACCGCCCGTTCGTCCAAATGACGTCCCCAAGCCCGAGCACATTGAGCACGATCAATACAAAACCGATGATCCAGAATGCACCGATCCCAAGCCAGAGGCGCAGGCTACGCCGTAAAAATGAAATGATGGTCAGAGTCAGGAAAAATGCCAGTACCAGCGCCCCATAGATCTGCACGTCATTTGCGGCTTGTAGGGACGTGAGCTGCACCCGTCCGCTGCGCCAGAAGCCTTCCGCGACGTTCAGTAATGCACTGATCAATGCATAGCCACTCAACATCATGGCGGCCGTTTCGTGCCCCTCGTGCCGCTGGATGAGGGTGAAAAGCATAGGCAGGTACAAGGCTGCCAGGATCAGGTGCAAAATCAGGGTCAATTCTTGAACTGACATCGCAAAAAGTATACTCGAAATCATTTACGAAGTAGCGCCTGGATATTCCATCTCGTTGTTTGTGCTTGCCCTTAATTTGGATTCAAAATTGAATTTAATAGTGAGATCGGCGGTAATCGGTTATTATTGTCATATGCTTATCACAAAATCCTCCCGCGATACGTATCAATTCGATCCCGAATTCTTCCAGCCGGATGGACGTGTGACATTTCCAGACTATGCTGCCGCTCGAAGATTTGCCGAGCAGATGTCAGCGCAGCGCACCCAGCCGGTGCCGGCTTCCGACCTCTACGCGATGCAGTTGATCGATGAAGCCATGCGCCTGCTCGTCCGGCAGTATGCGCCGTCTGCCGTGATGAATAGTGCTGCAACGCATGTAGAGGAAAGCCTGGGCGCGGAATCGATCGCCGAAACGCAGAAGAAATTCGTTTCAGAGTTCCCGCCGGAAGAGGTCTATCGCGGCGAGGCACAGGTGGAGGAATACCTCAATAAGCTAACCAACGGGCGGATCAAGACGATCGAAGAACTGATCTATGTCTTTACGCACAATGGCAACCCGGCCGTCAACCCGTTGCTGGAGCTGGTGGACGACGAACCGCTCGAACCGACTGCCTACAAAAACCTGATCTCTACACTGGATGGTTTTTTTGCGCAGCGAGCAAAGGACAATCCCCAGGCACAGGGAAGGACCGAATCTCTATTTGAAATCCTGCGTGCGCCCGCCCAGGTATCTCCGGATTCTCTGGAAGGGCAATTGCAGTTCATTGTGGAGCGATGGGGCTATATGCTGGATGAAAAATTCGTGACGCGCATCGTGCGCGGCGTGGACTTCCTGCGTGAGGAAGTCATGCACCAGCATCTGGCACATGGCGATTTCATACCTGATATCCCGGTGCAAACCTTCGCAGGCGGTGAATACGCCGAATACGAACAGTACAGTCCTGATACAGACTGGATGCCGCGTCTTGTTTTGCTTGCAAAAAACTCTTATGTCTGGCTGGAACAGCTCTCCCGCAAGTATGGGACTTGGATCAAAACGCTGGATCAGATCCCGGACGAAGAATTGGATATCTTACGCGATCGCGGCTTCACCGGTTTATGGCTGATCGGTTTGTGGGAGCGTTCGCGCGCTTCACAGAAGATCAAACAGCGCATGGGCGACGCAGAGGCAGTCGCTTCAGCGTACTCACTGTATGCGTATGACATTGCCGAAGATCTGGGGGGATGGGAAGCCCTGGAGAACTTAAGATCCCGGGCATGGCAGCGCGGCATTCGCCTCTCCGCAGATATGGTCCCGAATCACATGGGAATCGACTCAAAGTGGGTGATCGAGCATCCCGACTGGTTCCTGTCGCTTCCCTATCCACCGTATCCCTCTTACTCCTTCAAATCCGAAAATCTTTCCGATGATATTCGTGTTGGGATTTATCTGGAAGATCA
>JAICRQ010000416.1 GCA_025966435.1 Anaerolineales bacterium
TCCTTCACCCGGTCGCGGAAATGGATGCGTTTCTGAAACGAGAGGGTTTCACGCGAGTCACTCTGCGACGTCTTTTCGTATGGGAGATGGCGTTATATCAAAGGCTGTAGGTCATGTTTGTAACGTGACAGATTACAGAACAGGCAGGTGTTTGTACCACTCTGTTGCTTGTTCAAACGCATGACCAAGGTTTAAAGCTTTAGACTCCCCCCAAGCGCGAGAAACAATTTGCAAGCCTATGGGCAACCCTTCCCTTGTGAATCCGCAGGGAAGCGACAGAGCGGGTAAGCCTGAGAGGTTGAAAGGCGCCGTGAAGCGTGTCAGCCGCCCTGCCTGCTCGACCGCGTCGTGCCCTTCGATGGTCGGCGCGGGGATAGGAGTAGTGGGGAGGATCAGGAAGTCATATGTCTCAAAGAATCCCTCCAGCCTTTTCCTGACTTCCGCCTGTGTTCGTCTGGCGAGGATATAGTCTGTCAGAGGTGTGTTCGCCCCGTCGTCCAGCCTGCGGCGGATGTCGTCGCCGAACATCTCGGGGTGTTCCTTCAAGCGGTCTCGATGGACGGCTGCGCCATCCGACTGGGTCATGATTTTGTTGGCAAGCGCCGCCTCCTGCAGCCAGCTTACGTCCACTTCCTCTACTTTGCAGCCTAAGGACTGAAACACATTTGCCGCTTCGCGTACGGCTTCCAGAACCTCGGCGTCGGATGTCTCTATGAAATCCCCAACACCCAGCGCGATCTTTCTGGCCCTGACGTCATCCTTAAGATGAAGGAGATAATCGCCCGTCAACATCTTGACGGAAGCCGGGTCAAGCGGATCATGAACGGCAATTACCTGCAGCATCAAGGCAATATCTCTTACAGTTTTTGCAAATGGTCCCACATGATCGAGGTTCCACGAAAGCGGGAACACACCGCGCAGGCTGACGCGTCCAAAGGTCGGTTTGAAGCCAACGACGCCGCACAACGAGGCAGGGATGCGAATGGAACCACCCGTATCGGAACCGAGTGCCCCGAGCGCCATGCCCGTCGCTACGGCGATCGCCGATCCGCTCGAGGAACCGCCGGGAATGCGGGTCGTGTCCCAGGGATTGCGTGCAGTTCCATAATGGGGATTGTTCCCGGTAATCCCGAGAGCAATTTCATGTGTATTCGTTTTCCCCATCAAGATAGCGCCAGCCTGCTTTAGCTTCTCGACCACGAATGCATCATCCTTAGCGATGTGATCTGCAAAGAATTTTGAGCCAATCGTTGTGCGAAGTCCTGCCATATCGAACAGGTCTTTGATCGCGAGGGGAATGCCGTGTAAAGTCTTCGAGGAAGAGGCATTGCTCTCAGGGGATTGAGCCTTGATCGCATCATCCGAGGGAATCATGGTGATGAAGGCATTTAGCTTCGAATTAAGTCTCTCGATCTGACCGGAGCAGGCCTCGACCAGGTCCCGGACCGATATTTTTTTTGTGCGTATTGCTTCCAGAGCATCTGAAATGGTGAGGGTGTGAAGGTTGTCCATTGCGCCATTATAATTGTGCTCGAACCATTTATGTCTATCCCATATTCCAAAACAAAATACTGGCTGTTTCTTTTCTTGCTTGCTGTCCTCGCGAGTATCCTATGCGGAATCGCCACATCGCGGTATGGCGCGGGAGTTTCCTCCGATTCGACCAAATATCTTTCGGTGGCGCAAAATCTTCTGGCGGGAAAGGGCTTATATGACCACAGAGGGCTGCCACTCCTTTCCTGGCCGCCTCTTTATTCGATTCTGCTGGCGGGATTTAGCCTGCTGACGGCTGGTGACGTTTTTGTCGCGGGCTGGTATTTCAATGTGTTCCTGTTGGGACTAAATGTTTTTCTGAGCGGGGTCATTTTTTATCACGCATTTCCGGAGCACCCTTTGTATGCCTATCTTTCCAGCCTGTTTGTCTTCCTGTCTTTGCCTGCCTTGCGGATTCACGCGACCATCAGCTCCGACCCGTTCTACCTGACGTTGACACTCGGCTTTCTCATCGTCGTTGACGGATATATCAAGAGGCGGTCTTACCACGCCTACGTATGGATGGTGCTCTTTAGTATTCTTGCCCCAATGCTGCGCTATGTGGGACTGGCAATCACTGCGACCGCAGGGCTCGTGATCCTCATCGAGAACCGGAAATCGCTCCGTATCTTTCTGCGCGATGGATTCATATTGGGAATCCTGTCGATCTTGCCCATCACCTGGTGGCTTCTCGTGCACAATGTGATGACCCACGGTTCGTTGTGGGGGCTTGCCAGCCAGCCAGTGGATGTGGGAGAGAATATATCTTTGGCATTTACCAAGATATTGCACTGGTTTGTTCCTTACCTGAGTTTCCTGATGCCGATTTTGCTGCGCCCCTGGATTCCACTTGGCGTGCTGGCTCTGATCCTTTTTCTGCTAAACAGGAACCGCCTCGAAAATGGACGTGCGTGGGTTCAATCATTTGCGGCTCCTTTTGTCTACCCCACCATGATCTATGCGGCGGTCTATTTCATCGCGTTGGCATTGACTGTGATCAGTCAGGATCACCGCGACCTGTTTTCCGATCGATACTATGTCATTCTGCTTGTCCCCGGTGCGATTTTTCTATTTCTTACGTTCGATACTCTCATCCGGCCGCATCTGAACGTATCAAAAAGCCGAGCTCAGATTGCTTTGATTCTCCTGTTTGCATTTTGGTCTGTGTACCCCATTTACAGTACCAGTGAATACCTGGTTGAGGCGATCCGGCAGGGCGAGCCGAGCGGCGCGAACATGTTCAATAATCGCACCTATCGCGAGATGCCGGTGGTGGCGCAGATGCTAAAGATCAGTGCGGAACCGCCACAGGAAATTCTCTACAGCAATTATGTGGATGCAGTCTGGTTCTACACACGCAAGCCCGTTTCTCTTTTACCGTTTGTCAACGAGGACGCATCAACAGTTTATACAGGTTGGCCCCATGACCAGCCCGGTTATATTATCTGGTTCGAACCAAATGAGTATAAGCACTATCTCGCTCCGCAGAAGATCGCGGAATTTGCTGATGTGAAACTGGTCTTTGAAGGGGATGGCGGGCAGATTTATTATGTGCAAGCGCGTTGACTGGCGAGCCGCTTTGTTCCATCGCTGGGCTTATGGATGAAAATAAAGGTTCCCACACCTTGAGAGATTAGAGACTGGAGACTTCAACAATCTCCAGTCTCTAATCTCCTAAAATAACCCGACAACCTTGCCTGTGTTCAGATCCACATCCACATCATAGAACACAGGGCGTGTTGGTAAGCCCGGCATAGTCCGCATCTCGCCGAGCAGCGGATAGAGGAACCCCGCGCCGACCGACGCACGGATATCTCGAATCAGCACACGGAAGCCGCGCGGAGCGCCCTTGAGAGTTGGGTCTGTGCTGAAGGAAAGATGAGTCTTTGCCATGCACAGAGGCAGGTCTGCGAAGCCGAGTTTTGTGAACTTCTCGATCTTGGCTTCGGCTTCGGGAGAGTAATCCACACCCTCGGCGCGATAAATCTCGCGGCAGATGATCTCGATCTTGGCCTTGATGGGCCGGTCCAGGGGATAGAGAAACTCGAAGCTGCTGGGTTTTTCCGCTGCCCGGACGACTGCTTGCGCCAGTGCTGTCGCTCCTTTGCCGCCTTCCATCCAGTGACGCGAAACGACCGCATCCATCGCGCCTGCTTCCAGTGCCGCCTGGCGAATCAACTCCACTTCGGCATCTGTATCCGTTGCAAACGAATTGACGGCA
>JAICRQ010000594.1 GCA_025966435.1 Anaerolineales bacterium
AGGCTTGTCTCTTGAAATCCCAATTCGCCAAAGCTCACAACTGCTTCGTTTTCTCCTACCTGGGTCAAAACATTTTGTTCCGTAATCTTCGGCTCATTCCAGGCGCGCACATCAACGGCATTTCCAGACAGCAATCCAATCAAAATTAAGATGGCTATGAATTTCATTTTCATCGCAGAACATCCTTCACTTAAACGCTAAAGATACACTCTACCAGACCTAGCCAAATGGCCGTACTTTATATAGATATACTTTTCCATCAGATTGCATGGCAACGTCCAGAGCTTTTTCGGCCTGCTCAATCACCAATGCCAGAGATTCACCGCCCTGACGGTCCGCCAGCCCAATCCTCAGATCGAGCAGTACCGCAGATTCTTCATCTGTATCGAGGGAAAAGGGCTGATCCAGTACATCTCGAATTCGCATCATTCGCCCTTCTGCCGATGCTCCATCCGTGGACGGCAGGAAAATGGCAAACTGCAGGTTGGACCAGCGCCCTACAATATCATTGCCGCGAAGTTGATACTTAAGAGTCTCTGCCACGTGACGCATGATCTTGTTGATATATGCCTGTGGCAGCGAGTCATAAAAGTCTTGGATTCCATTCAAATGGATAATTCCAAACGTCAGGCTGCTATCCGGCTGACTGCTGAGCTCTTGGCGTATACTTCTTTCAAAAGAAGGCCGGGTGTAAGCAAGCGACTCGTAATCGATTTTGTTGCGTTCCCCCAACCGGTCGAGCGTGGACGATAACTGGTCCCGGAAAATCGCGAGCCCGATTCCTGCAACAGTACCTACTAGAAGGGCAAGCCCTGCGTTTTGAATCGGTTTGGGCTCGATGGGCTCGCTAGGAACAACCGCCTGGTCGAGGAATTCAATGTTGTAGATGACGTAGAGATTTTGAATAAAATCGATGGCGTTCTGACCGATTGAATTTGCCAGGATGGCAGCCACCTCGGGGTCTGGTCCTCTTACACTGAAGCGGATAATGTTTGCCTCGGGCAAGACGGTCACCAGCGTTTGATAATTATTGAACTGTGCCGGGTCTGCTCCCAATAAACTCATCGTCCCATTGATAATCTCTCGGCTGTTCAAGACTTCGGCATAGGTGGAAACGATCGATCGCCTGTCCAGTGCTTCCAGACTGTTAATCAGGTCTCCGCTTGCTATGTTTTGGATGTCCGGACTTACGATAAAACGTGCGAAAGCTTCATAGGTCGGCTGTGTCAAATAATACGAATATACGAGAGATAAGTTGACAGCAACCAGCGCAGCAATCAGGATCAACCACCACCCCCTCTTGATAATCCTCATATAAAATCTCATTTCCATACGGAATTCTCCAACCGAACGTTGAGTGAAATTATCCTTGCATTTTCAATTTTAATCAGTATACCATTGGGTGGGATGAAACATTGAGTGCCCTAAATGGGCTATTGCGAAGCGGGCCGATGAGGCGGGACATACGTCCACTTTCACTGATCTGATAAAGAACACGAACCAAATGAATGGTTCCTTACAACCAACATCAGGACGTTCAAACCTCTAAAAGGATACATACAAGTTTCATAACTGCCAGAAGACACGACGGCTGCGATGGGTCTCTCACCAGGGCAAAAGAAGCCGCAGGGACCTGAGGAGTATCTCATCTGCATAGCAAAGTCACCCCGGAAATTTTGGAGAGTGACTCCATGTTACAATTTTATATAGGTCTGGCAGTATACAATGGCTTTTTTTGCAATCATTCTATTCAGCATTTTTACCTTATCAGTTCTTCTGCTCGCCTATATTTATATGGGGTATCCAGCACTGATCCTCTTGCTGGCGAAATTTTTCAGGCGTCCTGTGAACAAAGCATCCATCATGCCATCCGTAACCATTGTCATTCCAACCTTTAATGAAGAGGTAGTCATCGCCGAGAAGATTGAAAATACGCTGCATCTGGATTATCCGCAGGATCGTCTGCAGATTCTTGTGTGTGATGACGCGTCGGAAGATCGCACCGTGGAAATCGTGAAATCGTATGCATCGGCAGGAGTCGAACTGAGTCAGGGGACAGCCAGATCAGGAAAAGTGGGTGGGCTGAACCGGGCATTACAAGCGGCAACCGGAGAAATCTTTGTGATTGCAGACGCCGATATCCTTGCGAGTCCGGAAGCATTGCGCGAGTTGATCGCGAACTTTGGCGATGAAACGGTCGGCTGTGTCATG
>JAICRQ010000271.1 GCA_025966435.1 Anaerolineales bacterium
AGGCGTTTACCGCCAGCCAGAAGGAAGGCAGAGGTGCTTTCGCGCTGGATGGCAAAATGATCGATATGCCGTTGTTGAAGAACGCTCAAAAAGTTTTGGAGCGGGCAAAGGCGGCGGGGAAGATATAGTTATAGTAGGGCGGGTTGTCAACCCGCCTTTCTGTGTTTTCAAGTCTTATAATTGTAGCAATTGGATGTCACTTTGTGTGTGACACGAAAACTACGTAGAAATCCAAAACAGAATATAAGACCCTGAGCGTTGCTCAGGGCAACATTTTTAAACACAAAGGATTATTACTGTGCTCTCCATTTTTTATGGCATCCTATCCGCGGCGACCTGGGGTGCGGCAGATTTTATTGGCGGGCTGGCAAGCAAACGTACCAGTCCATATCGTGTCCTATTCTTAGCAGAGATCGCCGGGTTGATTCCCTTTACCGCTCTCGCCCTTCTCTTACGCGAGCCCATACCTCCTGCCAGCGACATGCTGATTGGCGCAGGCTCCAGCCTGATCGGGCTGACGGGTCTATTAGTTTTGTATCGTGCGCTTGCCGTGGGACAAATGACGATTGCCGCGCCCGTTTCCGCCTTGTTCGCCGCCCTCATCCCGGTGATCTTCGGGTTCTTCAGCCTGGGCGTACCTTCCATCCCCACCCTGCTCGGCTTCGTACTTGCCTTCACCGCGGTTTGGTTCATCTCTCAGACCGGGTCAACGGACTGGCGTGTCTCCTTCGCCGATCTGCGCCTGCCTCTGTTTTCCGGCCTGTTTTTCGGGTTGTATTTTCTCGTGATTCACCGCGCCACCCTCAATGCCTTTTTCTGGCCCCTGGCAGCGGCGCGCTTCGCCGGGTTGGTGATCTTTGGGCTGTATGCTCTGATCACCCGTCAGCCTGCCATGCCCCCTCGCGACATCTGGGGACTCTCGCTCATCAACGGCGTGATTGATATTGGAGGAAATGCCTTCTACGTGCTCGCCGCGCAGACTGGGAGGATCGATGTCGCAGCCGTCCTGGGGTCTCTTTATCCTGCGTCTACTGTATTACTGGCCTGGATCATTTTGAAGGAACGTCTCACCTGGCTGCAAATATTTGGAGTCCTATTAGCGTTCGTCGCGATTGTTCTATTCACCCTTTAGTTTAGAGGGTCAGTTAGAGAAAGTGACGCTTTTCGCTACGCTCAGGACGACGATTTTTGTAAAAGAATTCAATTTGCTTTCCCCACAACGAGTTCACACAGAAAGCTTACTTCCCGTTCTGAATTCGGCGCTGTGCCAGCTTGATATAGTCCTCACTGATTTCATACCCGGTAAAGTGCCTGCCTGCTTTTAAAGCAGCAATCGCCGTCTGTCCCGACCCCATAAAGGGATCGAGCACAATTTCATTCGAGAACGTGTAAAGCTGGATCAAGCGATAAGGCAGCTCCACCGGGAACGGCGCCGGGTGCCCCACCTTTTTCGCCGATTCAGACGGGAACCCCCACACCGACTTCGTGAACTCCAGGAACTCGTCTTTCGAAATGGTGCTTTTACGCCCATCCATCTTCTCGCGGCGGTAACTCCCCTTCGAAAACACAAGGATATATTCATGGGTATCGCGCAGCGTCGGGTTGGTAGCGCTTTGCCACGAGCCCCACGCCGTCGAGGTGCTGGCGGAGGCTGCCTTGTCCCAGATGATTTCTCCCCGCATCAGGAATCCCAGGTCGATCATATTCTGCATGATCGAAGCATGCAGCGGGATATAGGGCTTGCGCCCCACATTCGCGATGTTGATGCATGCCCGCCCGCCGGGCACCAGCACACGATACGTTTCCTTCCAGACGCGCATTAAGAAGGCAAGATACTCATTGAGCGTGAGGTTGTTGTCGTACTCTTTGCCCACGTTGTACGGCGGCGAGGTGACCATCAGGTGCACGGAACAATCCGGCAACTCCTTCATCTCCTCGCAGGATGCATGATGGATCGCATCCAGTTCGTGGATCGGGTTCTCGACATACACTTCCGTCCCCTCCTGCAACCGGTCGGCATACAGGCGCGTATTATAGAACGCGGAGGAATCATGTCCTTCGCGGCCGGGTGAGCCGAATGTTGATGTGACAGTGCTTTTACGCTTTGGCATTTTATGGGAAAAAATGTTTTGACTGAACTGGACTCCCTAAATATATCATAAGCGCCCCAACCCGCGAATAGAAAATTAAGAAGGCGTAATGCATGGACCTGCATTACGCCTTGACGATTTGGTTTAGATGATCAAGCTTGGTTAGGCTTCGTATTCGATGGCTTCTTCTTCCACCGTCATCACTGGCTCTTCGCTCGGCTTGCGATCCAGCATTTGCATTGCCAGAGCAACAACCTTGGTGAAGTAGCGGTTCTCGCCTTTGTCCTCAAATTTGTCTGTCTTCAAGCGACCTTCCACGAAGACCAGGCTACCTTTCTTGAGGTATTCATTGCAGACCTCGCCCAGGCGTCCCCAGGCTTCGATGTTGACCCACTCGGTGAATTCCTTTGGCTCACCTTCCTTGTTCCTCCAGCGGTTGCTGATCGCGACGCTGAACTGCGTCACTTTTCGCCCCGTGGGAGTGAACTTGCTTTCGGGGTCTTTCCCCAGATAGCCGATGAGTTGGACACGATTTAAAGCTGGCATTGTTGTTTCTCCAATTCTGTAATGAAGTTGATATTGTGGCGCTAGTTTAATGGGGAGGAAGAAAATGATAAAGAGCCAGGCTTGTCATTTTTGCAAGAAGATAGATTGTTTTTCATTTCTGTAAGCAGGGGTTCTCCTGAGCCTACGACCGAAAATAATAGAAAGGCGGAGCTGACCGTAAAGAGTCAGCTCCGCTTGTTCATTTGCTATTCAGTTTTCCAGAGACGGCTATCCCCAACGATCCTAATAGGATTTACGCCTCGGAAGCGTCCGCCAGCTCAGGTTCTTCCGCGTCGCCGATCAGGTGTTCATCATCCCGGTTTTTAGAGAGGAGCTGCACGGTGCGGGCAACCACCTTCGTGAAGACTAAGGTATATGAAAATGTCAACAGAAAATGTATGGCTTTTAGTACATAACATGCTTATTGATTGTTATCTCTATTTGATGGTTGAGGATCCGGGCGGTTTTTATATTTGCGCGGCAGATCGAATGACTTCGTCAATAAATATTTCCGACGCGCCCAGATGGTTCGCCTCTTCTCGCAGGGACTCCCAATCGAGCGGGACCTGGCTCTGCTCGCGGAGGATATCAAGCAGGTGCCGCCCATCGGCTGCCGCTCGCCGCGCCGCTTCTGAGACCGTCTTTTTGGCTGCCGCGAACCCCATATACGGCGCGAGCGCGTAACTGACTGCTTCTGCCAGCATCAAACCTTGTGAGGCAGCGACGTTTGCCCGCATCCGATCGGCGTCTACGACGAGATTCGCACCTAGCCGGGCTGCCTTCTCCAGCGCAGAACCGGTAAGAGCGAACATTTGCGGCAACGCGAGCCATTCCATTTGCCCGTACGTGCCGCGTTCGTGCTCCTGAGGGAGCGCCTGGTGCATAGAGGAAAGCAAGGCGGCATTCGTCCGGTGGGCAACGAGAATGAATTCGCTCATGACCGGGTTGCTCTTTTGCGGCATGGCGCTAGAGCCGCCACGCGCCACATCGCTGCTCTCGCGCGCTTCGGCGATTTCCGATTGGGCGAGTAAAATCACATCCTGTGCCATCTTTCCCAGTGAGCCTGTGAGGAGTGACAGCCAGCTCGCAAGTTCAGCAAGTCCATCGCGCTGGGTATGCCAGGACATCAGGGGGATCCCAAGTTCAAGTTCAGCAGAGAGGGCGTTCCGTACCGGGATGCCCTCTTTCCCCAGCGCCGCCAGCGTCCCTGCCGCGCCGCCAAATTGCAGGACAAGGAGGCGCGGTTTCAGTTGGGAGAGCCGTTCGCAGTGACGGATGAGCGGCGCAAGCCACCCGGCAACTTTTAGTCCAAACGGGATGGGTAAAGCCTGCTGGGAGTGGGTGCGCCCCGCCATGAGGGTGTGACGATGCTGATCGGCGAGACGAGCAAGGGATTGAATTAACGTTTTGAGTCCAGGTTCCAGGACAGCGATCGCTGCCCGAATTTGAAGGACGAGAGCGGTATCCATCACGTCCTGCGTCGTTGCGCCCCAATGAACGTAATCCGCTGTGTCATTCCCCACATGCGCCCGCAGCTGGCGGACAAGCTCGATCACGGGAAAGCCCGCCCGTTCCGTGCCTGACCGGAGTCGGTCAAAATCCACCAAAAGTGTCCCCGCCTGAGAAGCAATCTGCTCTGCAGCGCCGGCCGGGATCACACCCAACTGTCCCTGCACGCGCGCGAGCGAGCCTTCCACTTCCAGTAGACAGCGAACGAATTGCTCGTCCGAGAAAATTTCAGCCATGGCAGAGCTGTTGAAAAGCGGGGAAAAAATGCGTGAGTCGGAGGGGGAAGCGGGCATGGTTATTCCAACTCGAAGAACACCGTTTCCTGTTCGCCTTGCAGGTGAATGTCAAAGCGATAGACAGGAATCTCACCCTCCTCTTCCAATCGGGCGAGCAGGGTGGCGCGTCGTTCTACGGGGACAGATAGGAGAACGGGGTCGGTCGCGTTGGCAGGTTCATCTGCAAAGTAAATGCGGGTTTGCGCGTGCAGAAGCATCCCACGCGCGAACAGGTGCAGGTTGATGAAAGGGGCATGCCCGTCTCGCCCGCCAGGTTTGATGGTGTGGAACTCATACCACCCGCCGTTTTCGTTCTGCGCTCTACCAAAGCCACGAAAGTGAGCGTCTGCCTCGCTGTGGCGGGGATCCGCGGAGTGAGGGTAAATGCCATTCGCATCTCCCTGCCATATTTCGAGGAGGGCATCCTCCATTGGGTTTCCATTCCCATCGTACACAACGCCTGCCAGCCGGATGCGCTTGCCGGCTGTGCGTTCGTCTACAAGGACGTTTTGTTTTTCGCCGTGGACCAGCCCTATACGTAAAAAGGGACCCACGGTCTGAGAGGGGGTTTGAGGGAGTGGGCTCATATTATTCAAATGGGGTCATCTTCGGACCACAGACGACCACGTCGAAGCGATAACCAAGCGCCCAATCCGGCTGGGTGATCTCGTGATCGTACGTGGCGATCAACGACTGACGCGCTTTTTCGTCTGGGATGCTGTTGCAGATCGGATCAAGGGGTATGAGGGGGTCGCCAGGAAAATACATTTGCGTGACCAACCGCTGCTGAAAGTTGACGCCGATGATCGAAAAATGGATATGGGCAGGGCGCCAGGCATTGAAGTGGTTGCCCCACGGGTACGCGCCGGGGCGGA
>JAICRQ010000293.1 GCA_025966435.1 Anaerolineales bacterium
CTGGTGCTGGATGAGCCTTCCGCTGGACTCGACCCACGCGCCCGTAGGACGCTGATCAACCTGCTGCGCGAGCTGCCGATTACCATGCTTGTTTCGACGCACGATATGAGACTGGTGCAGGAGCTATTCCCCCGTACCATCGTGATGGACGAGGGCATGGTCGTGGCAGATGGGAGGACTAAAGATATTCTAGAAGATGAAGTGCTGCTTACAGCCCACGGGTTGGAGAAGCCGTAATGATGAGCCCGTCTCAGAAACGAGACGGGCTTTTGATTTAATACGAATTTGCATGAAAAATTAGCTCGTGGATGCTGTACCTTAAAAGTTGGAAAAACCGTCTTGTTTTAGACACTTCAGAACACAGGTATGAACAATATTCACTCGTTGCAGGGAGGAAAGAGCCTCCCGGGGAGAATTCATGCTCGCCATTCATCAGAAATTATTCATTGCACGACTTGTCCTAATCCTAGCTTTGTTGGCTACGATGTTTGGGGCGATGCCTGCCGGGTTAGTTCGTGCGGAACCCTTTGGATATCGCGCCGCGCCGGGTGGGGCCACCAGCGGTGACTGCGGGGGCGATTGGGCAAACCCGTGTGATCTGCAATACCTCTTAAGTGTGCTTACAGGAGAGGCAGAAATATGGCTGAAAGAAGGTACCTACAAACCTGGCACCGATCGCAACTCGACATTCAGCCTAAGAGATGGGATCGCCATCTATGGCGGCTTTGCAGGAACGGAAACCACGCGTGACCAGCGTGACCCGAGTTTTCACACCACGATATTGAGCGGCGATTTGAACGGAGATGACAACAGCAGCATCGCCTTCGACGAACCAACTCGCGCTGAGAATGCTCTCCATGTCGTTGCGAGCAGCAGCGTTGGCAACACCGCCATTTTGGATGGCGTAACCGTCACCGGTGGCAATGCCAATTTGGATTCCGGTACTCATATGGCGCGAGGTGGAGGCATGTGGAATGGTAGCGGCAGCCCCACACTTACAAATGTTACTTTCTCCAGCAATTCTTCCTTGGAATTGGGCGGCGGGATGTTTAATGAGAATAACAGCCAGCCAGTTCTGACAGATGTTTACTTTGTGAACAATACCTCTGAAGGAGGTGGGGGGCTGATGAATTACCGAAGCAGCCCGGTTCTCATAAATGTAGTACTTGCCAGTAACTATGCGACGTATTCCGGTGGTGGGGTACTTAACGCGAACCAGAGTCATGCAACGTTCACAAATGTTACGTTTCAAGGCAATTCCGCGTTCAGCTTTGGCGGTGGGATGAGCAACTACGAGTCCAATCCCACCATATCAAATTCCACGTTTGGTAATAACGCTGCGTTTGGTGGTAGTCACCCTATACATAACCATGATCAAACTGCACCATTCGGTGGGGGCATATATAACTACTACAGCAATGCGCTTGTCGTTAATTCAACGTTTAGCAATAATAGAGCCGGGAATGAGACATATCCGAATGCAGGCAGCGCAGTCGGCAACCATGGAAGCAACCCAACCCTGACTCATGTCACGATCTCCGAAGCGCTGGATGGGATTATGAACGACGCCAGTAACCCGGTCGTCCGGAGCAGTATTATCTGGAGGAGTATACAAACGGGCGATATGATCGCGATCCTAGACATGAACAATAGTAGCAGCATCGTGAGCGACAGCGTCATCTGGAATGGATTCCCGGGCGGCACGAATATCATTACTGCAGACCCATCGCTGGGTTCGCTGAGCAATGATGGTAGCGATACAGAGACCATGCCGCTTCAGCAGGGTAGCTCCGCAATCGACCAGGCGGACCCCACATACTGTCCGGCGGCGGACCAGCGCGGTGTGGCACGTCCACAGGGCCTGGGTTGTGATGTGGGTGCCTATGAGTATGTAGAATATACGATCTCCGGCAGTACCGGCTTGGGCGGCGTGGACATCTATTATTCAGGATATTACGCAGGGGGCATGGTTACCTCCGATGACAGTGGTAACTATTCATTTAGTGCTCCCTATAATTGGACGGGAATGGTGACAGCGTTCAAGGCAGGTTATCGTTTCACGCCAGAGGAGAGGAGTTACAGCAACGTTCAATCCGATCAACTGAACCAGGACTTCACGCCTGCGCGCTTATATACGATTTCAGGGAACGTTGGCGTCGGCGGCGCAACGTTGAGCTATGAGGATGGCGGTTTCATTCGGAGCGTGGGAACCTACAGCAACGGAGATTATTCCATTCAGGTTCCTGAGCACTGGACGGGCACGATTACACCGTCGAAAACAGATTACGTGTTCGAGCCTGCTTCGAGAAGCTATCTCGATGTACAGGAAGAACAACCCCTCCAGAACTATGTAGCTACACAAACTCGCTTTACCATCTCTGGCAATGTCCGACATGGTGGCGTGACATTAAGTTACATGGAAGGTGATATCCTAAAGACCGTTGTCTCCGACAGTAGTGGAAATTACTTTCTCAAGGTAGATACTGGCTGGTCTGGAACCGTCACCCCATCCAAGGCAGGTGTGATTTTCGATCCGATCAGCAGGAACTATCTCAATGTGCAGAGCAATCAAACTACGCAGAACTACAAAGCCTCGATACCGGTGACTACCACAGCGGATAGTGGTCCCGGCTCTTTGCGCGACGCAATTATTAATGCAGTTTACGGCGATGTTATTACGTTCCACCCAGATCTTTCCGGGCAAACAATCACACTTGCATCTACACTAGGGATCGGCAAAGGTCTCACGATCAACGGCGCAGGCCTGGATCCTCGTATTGAGATCAGCGGGAATGGGTCCGTGCAGATATTCAGTGTCGATCCCCGCTATGATCCCGCCGGGCCGCGCGATGTGAAGTTCCATTCACTCGTCCTGAAAAATGGCAAACGAGCCATGTCCATCGGTGGCGGCAACATTCTGATTGAGAACGTTGCATTTGTGAATAACAGTGCCTATGATGGCGGAGCCATCTCCTCCTGCTGTTACAACACAACCATAAGAATCGTCCAGAGCACCTTCGATTCAAACTCTGCTGAGCATTACGGGGGCGCCATTTTCACCCAATTTGGAAGCCTAACGGTGCAAGGCAGCACATTTACAAACAATACATCCGGCTCTGTGGGAGGAGCAGTTGCTGTCGAGCGGCAGGGTCCATACACATTTGAGGATAACACCTTCATGAGTAACAGCGGTTTGAGTGGAGGTGCGATCCGGTTTGAGTCCGTCGAAAACTCGGTTATTGTTCGCAGGAATCTTTTCTCCGGTAACAAAGCCAGCCTGAATGGCGGCGCAATCTTTGAGCTGCTATCTTACTCCACTGCATCCTTCAACATTGAAAATAACACGTTCTATGCGAATGAAGCCGTGGATAAAGGTGGAGGCATTATCATTAGCAATGGGGCTGTGCTCCGTAACAACACGTTTTCCAACAACAAGGCTGCCGCGCCCTACGGAGGCAGCGCCTATCTTGGTGCTGCTTATTTGTACAACAACATCCTTGCCAATAACACCGGTGGAGGCGAATGTTATGCAAGTGGGTATGGTACGGTGACGGGGAGTAACAACTTGATCGAAGGCGGTGCTGTAAATTGTGTTGCTAGTATCACAGCCGATCCCATGCTGGGCTCACTCGCCGATAACGGCGGCTCCACTAAGACCATGGCACTGCTCCTTGGCTCCCCTGCCATAGATGCAGGCAGTGCTACCAATTGCCCCTCCACCGATCAACGGGGGGTTGCTCGTCCGCATGGGAGTGGATGTGATCTCGGCTCATATGAATATGAACCACCAGCGACGCCTACACCTACCATCACGCCAACCTACACTCCCACAAATACGCAGACGAACACTCCGACGCCCACTGTGACTCCGCTGTATTCATATCATCCTCTTTATCTATCACTGACCGGCAATCAAACAATTGGGGGCATAGCCTCCTCCGACGAAGATATCTTGCGCTTTGATGGAACAAACTGGAGTCTTTTCTTCGATGGCAGTGATGTCGGCGTGGGCAGTCCGGATCTCTTTGCCTTTTCCCTCCTGGATGCCGATACGATCCTGATGTCGTTCAGCGCGAGTGTGACGGTCAATGGGATTACAGCCACACCACAGGATGTTCTGCGATTCGACGCGACATCGCTGGGCAGCACCACGAGCGGCACTTGGTCGCTCTACTTCGATGGCAGTGATGTTGGATTTGATACATCGGCAGAGAAAATCGATTCGTTGACGGTGCTCCCCGATGGACGTCTATTGCTCTCGACAACGGGTAATCCCTCCCTGCCGGGGCTTACGACTGGCAGAGATGAGGATGTACTCGCCTTCACCCCCACCTCTCTGGGAACTGTCACCGCCGGGAGCTGGTCAATGTACTTCGACGGTTCCGATGTTGGCCTGGCAGATTCAAGTGATGAGGACGTTGATGCACTCGACGTAGTGAATGGCCAGATTTATCTCTCTACACTGGGAAATTTTGCGGTCAATGGTTTAAGTGGTGCGGATGAAGATGTATTCGTTTGCACATGGACTTCGCTGGGCGACACAACAGCCTGTACTTACTCTTCTCCTCTCTATTTTGATGGGAGCACCTGGGGCTTGGCTGGCAACGATGTGGATGCCTTCAACTTTATGTCGGCCGGCCCTGTTCCCACCTCTACGATTCCAGGCAATACACCGACCGCTACCGGGACGCCCACAGCACATCCTTCGACCTCCACGCCAACACCTTCCAGTACCCCTACACCACCTCTATTTATTCAGATCGTTCAGCCGAATGGCGGTGAAATCTTGACCGTGGGAACCACGTATCGCATCACTTGGAATTCGAGTCCGAATATCGATATGGTGACCATCGGATATAAATCATGCGATAGCTGTCTGGATTGGATTGTGACAAATATACCC
>JAICRQ010000528.1 GCA_025966435.1 Anaerolineales bacterium
CGACGCTTCATGAAAAAGCAATAGGATGAGATAAGCAGAGAACTCTCCCGATTGCCATTCGGGCTTGAAGAGTTCGGTTGCCCAGAAGGCAATAACGGGCATAGTAATGATAAACAACCCATATAACAATTTCCCCCACCGTGAGTTTGGGAAAGGAGCTGATACGAGCGGCGTTGCTTCGGGATCTTCTGCGGCGATGGTTTCGATGCTCATGGTCTCAATCCTTATGATTGATCAACCGGTACACTTCCTTTTTATTCCAACCGCTTTGTTTTGCCAGCTCAGCGGAGATCTCTTTGGCAGACTTTTCAGCTTTCCGTTCACGTTCGATGGCTCTCAATAACTCCTCTTCGGTCCATCTTGCATTTCCATTGTTGTGCGTCTTTCCCTGGAGCACCAGAGTAAATTCACCGCGCGCCGGCTGTGACTTAAAATAAGCCACAGCCTCACTGACGTTTCCACGCCAGTATTCTTCGAACATCTTCGTCATCTCACGCGCCACACAGATTTTTCGATCGCCGAGGATTAAAAAAATATCCTCTAAAGCTTCAACAACCCGGTAGGGAGACTCGAGAAACACCAGCGTATAAGGCTGGCTTTCCACATCTTCCAGCCTCCTGTGGCGCTCACTCGTCTTGTGAGGGAGGTACCCGAGGTAAAGGAAGGAGTCCGTCGGCAAGCCAGAGACAGTCAGAGCGGTGATGGGTGCCGAGGGTCCGGGAATCGGCTTGACGTCGTGGGTTGCGTCGAGGGCGGCTTTCACCAGTTCATAACCGGGATCGTTGACCGCGGGCGTGCCTGCATCCGAGACCAGGGCCACATCCCCTGTGGAAAGTTTCTCAAGGATGTAATCCAGCTTGTCCAGTTTGTTGTGTTCAAAGTAACTGGTGATCGGCGTTTCGATCTCGAAATGTTTAAGTAGCTTCCCCGTGTGGCGCGTGTCTTCCGCAGCAATCAAACTGGCTTCGCGCAACACACGGATCGCGCGCGGCGACATATCTTCCAGATTTCCGATGGGGGTTGCAACAAGATAGAGTGTGCCCATGAAATGATTTTATCATCTCAGTGCAACCGCATCCTATAAATCCAAATGTCACAGGAAAGCGTATAAGTTAAAAGATCCGCGTATGTATGTAGCCTATAAACCAAACAAAGGAGAGAATATATGAAAAAATTTCTGCTCGTGTCCCTGTCTGTAATGTTGATTAGTACTTTTTTTGCAGGTTTAGCTTCTCCCGCAACAGCTGAGGAGCCAAAGATCTTGGAATTTCATACGATGGTTGGTACCACGGCAGGTTTGACAGGGGCTCAAAGCCAGGCCGTATTGCGTGGTGTGAGTGGCGGCGGTCTACCCTGGACGCTGACTTCCGCGCATGGCGAACTAAAAGCCAATGGCAAACTGGAAATCGAAGTGCGAGGACTTGTTCTGGCGGCTGGAGCAAGTACTGGTTCTAACCCCAGCGCCGTCTTTCGTGCATTGGTCAGCTGCCTAAGAAGTGATGGCAGCGTTCAGAATATTCTGACGGAGGCTTTCCCGGCTACCACTGGACCTGCCTCTTCCGGTGGTGGAAACGCCAAAATTGAAACAACGGTAGCACTGCCTCATCCCTGCATTGCTCCCATCGTGTTTGTAACAAACAATGCTGGCTCTTGGTTTGCTGTGACAGGTAACTAAATCGATTACGGCATTTACAAAAAGCGAGTGGAACTTTCCACTCGCTTTTTGTTTTACATAATTGATTGTGAGTATAATGATTTTGTCCAGCCAGGAGTTCCATGGTTCATCTCATTTTAGGGGAAGTAGAAGAACCTGAAACGTTTTATCGCGTGATTAACCAATTTCTGGATACTGATTGCTGGACTACGGAGGAGTCATGATCGTCGTCTCAGACATGATGGGGACTCTGACAACGGGCTCACCTGTCTTAGGTCTGGTGGATTGGGTACGTCATAACCAGAGCAAAATGCAGGCGCGGCTGTATATGCTCTCGATTATGCCGTCCTATTTGATCGCCAAACGCGGCTGGATCGATTGGCAAACCTGGGCACAGGGGTTAATGGTCAATAGCCTGAAGATGATCAAACAGGCGTCGCCGGAGAAAATGCAGCTTGTCGGAGAGTGGGCGGTAGAACATGACCTTTGGAAGAAACGCCGCGAGGATGTGATCGCGCGGCTGAGGGAACATGCCTCGCAGGGCGCGCAGGTCTATATCGCCAGCAGCGTGGTCGAACCCATCATCGAACCGTTTGCGCGTCGCGTTGGCGCGCAGACGATTGGCACGCCCGTCAAGTATGCAGATGGCAAGGTTCGGGTCGCAGGAGAACTGGCTGCGCAGGAACGCAAGATCGAGCAGGTCCTTCGCCGTTTAGGTGTCCAGCGAGTCGACTTTGCATACGGGGATACCGCGCAGGACGTCCCCTTGCTGGAGCATGCGGATCATCCCGTCGCGGTGTACCCGGATGAAGCCTTGAAAGCAGTGGCTCTGGCGCGCGGCTGGGAAATCCTCGGCTCACGAGAGAAGGATGGATGAACGGCGACAAAATTTGGGAAATCCGCGCCTTCATCTATCAGCATTTCGCAGAAACGACCCGCGCACCACATGTGGACGAAGTTGCATCTCATTTCTCCTTGTCGCATGAGGAGGCAGTTTCCGCGTACAGAGAGCTTCACCGGCGTCATGCGTTGTACCTCAAACCCGATACACACGAGATTTGGATGGCGAATCCCTTTTCGGGCGTGGCGACTCCGTTTAAGGTGCACGCCAACGACAGGACCTATTTTGCCAACTGCGCCTGGGATTCGCTTGGTATTCCTGCCGCGCTGCATACGGATGCAGAGATCGAAGCAGCCTGC